>NZ_PQMX01000052.1:0-43824 GCF_004368385.1 Burkholderia sp. B10
TAAGTCGTAAAACGTCCTTGATCATGCGCATGTTCATCCGGTGCGCGGGCATGCTGTCTCCGGCCAAAGCCGGCGAGCATAGCCCGCGTGGTTGATGTCATACGCAACGCCAATCCTGCCTTCCGGTGCGCTCGGTCACGTTCCCGAGATGACCGGTCACGTTGCCGAAATCGCCGGTCATGATCCCGAAACGGCCGGTCACGTTCGTCCGAAATACGCACCATCGCCGCGCAATTGCGCGAAAACGGCGAGCACGGTCCGCTGCCGCTCGAGCCGCAGCGCAGCGGCCTCCACCGTCACTTCTGCTGCCAAAAAAATTGCCCGCGCTTCAGACGAAGCGCGGGCAAAACCGTCGCCCTACGAGGATAGGCGACGGGGCCATCGAGATCCGCGCGCTGCGCAGATCATCATCGAATGCGCCGGCGCTCGTTGCACCGGCATATGCGGACATCGACACCGTTGGTCGGGCGCTCGCGACGCACGCCCGGCATCTGACGCCATCCTCCCTGCCCTAACGATTCCAACTTATAAAGCAGGTTGCATGCCAAGCGCGATTTGTCGCGCACACCATTGATTTTTAACTGAATTCCGGAGCATACGGAAACGATGTGGGCCATCGCGTCGCCGTAACGCGAGGATGTTACGTAACATCCCAACAGGCATCGGTCATGGCACGCATGCAGGCTTGCGGCGCGCGAACATAAAAAAAGCCCGCCGAGCGGCGGGCTTTACGAGACGGGATCTCGCGACGATCAGCGCAGCTGGTTCACGAGCAGCGCCATGATCTGCCGCGCCGGCGACGACGTATCGATCGCACCGGAATCATCGACCACGGCTACTCGCGTCTGGTCGGGCGTCAGCGCCTTCACGTTCACGCGATACTGCTTCGCCTGCTTTTCCTTCTTGCCGTGGAACAGCTGGCTCCAGAAGCCCTGCTCGGCCGCGCTCAGATCCTTCGGATCGACGTACCGGACGAAATAGAGGCCCTTCGTGCGGTCGCGATCGTCGACCGTGAAGTTCGCACGATCCAGCGCCAGGCCGACATGCAGCCACGACCGATCGTACGGCTCGCCGAGCGTGACTTCGGACGGCACCGTGCTCGTCTCGACGTCGTTCGCCTGCGATGAAGTGCGCGCGACGTTCTGCGCAGCGATCGCCGCAGCCGCGGCCTTCGCTGCGTCGGTATCGGCCTTCTTGTCCTTCACGACGACCGTGTTGTCCTTGATGTTGGCGATCGGCGGCTCGCCGTTCTTCGCCCGCTGCTCGTTCTGAGCGAGCACCGCCATCAGGCGCTTCAGGTATTCGGCCTCGAGCGCGGGATCGTTCGGCTTCGCTTCCCACTTGCTCGAATCGTTGTTCGCGCCGGTGATCGCCTCGCGCATGCCCTTCTGGCTGATGAACACGTAGGTGCCACCGTTCGGCGCGGTATCGAGGCGCGTGCGGTACTTGTTGCGCTCGGCCGTCACGTAGGAATTGCCCATCGCCTTCGAGATCACGCTGCGAATCAGGCCGTCGTTGATCTGCGGGTGGGTTTCGTTCCAGTCGGTTTCCATCACGCCCTTGTCGCGCTGATCGACGACCAGCAGGAAACCCTGCTCCTGCCAGAAGCGGCGCACCTGCGGCCAGATCTCGGCAGGCTTTCTGCCGTCGATCACGAGCCAGCTCTCGGTGCCGTCGCGCTGGATGTGCATGCCGCTGACGGCCGGTGCGACGGTGTCCGTCGGCGGCGCTGCCTGCTGCACCTGGTTGAGCGCGGACAGGGAAGTCGCGCCGCCCTGGGGCGGCAGCGAACGCTGATCGGCCGTCTCGTCGAGCATGTTGGGCGGCACTGCGAGCGACGCTTCCTTCGATTTCGAATCGCTCTTGTAGTCCACTTTCGTGGGCGACGACGTACCGCAACCGGCGACGAGCGCGCCGGCAGCGAGCACTGCAGCGAACCGCATGGTAAGACGAAGATCAGTCATGTTCGGGGAATCCTCTTCCGCTAAATCACGGCGCTTTCCGTGGATCAACCTTGCATTTTACCGGGGCTGCGCCGGGCTGTGCAAAAAAGCGACCGACAAGAAAAAACCCGCGTCAGCTTGAACTGACGCGGGTTCTTATCTGGCTGGGGCGAGAGGATTTGAACTTCCGACCACCCGGCCCCCATGCAGGCCCCAAGTCATTCCCACCGCATCACCGCCGATCCACTATTGCACACTTCTTTGATTTTAAACGACTAATTGACCACTACGGGCTCAATTGGGGCCGCTAGAATGCACGACGGGCCTCCGAAATCGTGCGAGCAAATGTGGGGGCAAAAATTTGTTCCTTGCGAAGAAAGCGACGACGGGACTCACGAGGAGAGAACGGCAACACCGACACCGGCCGCCGACCGACGACGTCTTGCCGACGGACAGGGAATCTTCGGCATCGTCCGCGCAGGTTTGAACGGGATCTCCGTGCGGTTTTCACTGCGCGACCGATCGACCGGGGCAATTCGAGAGATCCGGGAAGCGCGCGATAAGGCGCGAGCCCACATCGGTTCAGGCGAAGACCCGCTGAAGCGAAGACGAATCGGTAGACCTAAAAAGGAAGCCCACATTGAGGCCAATGCCGTTGCCTTGGAGCAGAAACTGGCGCTCCGCGCCGCGCCGGACGCGCACTCGAGTCGTACAGCGACCCGGCCGGCTTTGCCATGACCATCCGCCACTGGCGGTTCGAGCACAACGATGCGCGAGGGCCATCTACCCTTTCGGCAAGGGCACGCTGACGCTTGTCGACACCGCGTTCACCGGTAACTGCGCGATCTATGATGACGCGGCGCTCGCCCTCGGGGGCTTAATGGCAACGCGCGAGCGTTCTTCCCCCGTCCGCAACGAGGCCGCGCGCGACGGCGCTGCAGCTTACCGCGGACTACGGTTCGCTCGTGTCGTTCGACGCGACGCGGTTCCAGTCCAACGGGGCGCGCGACAAGCGGCCCCCGTCTACATGATCAGCCCTGCATCGCAGATGCGAGCGACCAGCGTCACGGTGATGAAGAGCCTGTTCCGGGGCAGCAAGGCTCGCGCCGGCGCGAGCATCTACACCCTCGACGTGGGTACCTCGCGGTCGCGGACAAGGAGTACCCGTCCGGCTCGCTTTACCGGCCGAAAAGCTGAAGCAGGCCGTCGGGCCTTTTCGTATCGCGAGTTGGAATTCGTTTCATTCGATACGGTGCGCGTGGCAATGATAAGCGCCTGATCTATCAGGCGCTCGACCGAGAGCCCGCATGTGGCGACAGCGATGGGCCGATGGCACAACGGGGCGGTCAGGCGGCTTGCGTACGCATCGCCGTCAGGCATTGGACGCTCCGATTTTCATGAAAACACTGAAGGGGGATTCAATGAGACGGAAATATTTTCACCAGAAACTGACGCGCCTGAATTGCAAGATTAAAGGTATTGGACGGGCGGCGTTACCGGTTTTATTGTCGAGCGCGATAACCGGATGTGGTGGTGACGACAATGTCACATCGCAGGTTTTCTCGTGTGCCACCGACGTCTATCCATCGAATACCGGGGCTACCACGCCAGCCCCCATTCTGGCATCCCCTCAAGTCTGGAGCTTTGTTAGCGCGCCAAATCTGCACCCGATGAAAGTGAATGTTAACTACTCCGATCCCGCGCAACTGGCCGAGGGATTGATTTTCAATTCACCTTATACGGGCTCGAATACCGCAATGTATGGGCAGAATGGCGCGTTAATTGCCGACAATGCCGGAAACCCGGTGTGGTTTAACGCATTGAATAGCGTAAGCCTGATGAATTTTGATTTTCGCGTCCAGCAATACTTTGGCATGCCGGTCTTGACTTTCTGGCAAGGCACCGTTGCTACGCCGCCCGCCTACACCAACTTGCCGTCCGGCGCAGCAGAGCCGGGAGCATGTTATTACATCGTCAATAACCGTTACCAGACAATAAAAACCGTTTCCGCACGCAATGGCTTTGTTGCCGACAATCACGAATTTCTGATTACGCCGAACAATACTGGACTATTCCTGGCAACCAAGGTGGTTCCCATGGATTTGACGCCATATGGCGGACCGAAAAATGGGGCAATCCACGATTTTTCCATTCAGGAAGTAGATCTGACCACAAATGAGTTGGTCTTTTTTTGGGACGCGAAGGACCACATCGCGTTGGAAAGCTCGCATCTCCCGGCCTCGACTGCCACCGCCACCAGTAATGTCTGGGACCCTTACCACCTGAATTCATTGGATCTTGTGGCAAACAATAACAACGATATCGTGTTCTCGGCCCGCAGCACCTGGACGGTTTATCGCCTGCACAAGCCCACGGGTGAATTTGTCTGGAAGCTGGCTGGAGACGGAAGCGGAGATTTCAAGATTCCCGCGGGTAATGCGCAATTTTCATGGCAACATGATGCCCGCTATATCTCCGATAATGTAATCAGCATGTTTGATGATGCTTGCGATGATTGTTATGCATCAATTCCGCCAGGAACCGCACCTTCACATGGCCTGGTGCTGAATCTCGATTTCAACAACATGGTCGCAACGGCACAGACGTCGTACTACCACAATCCAAACCTCTTCTCCTCCGCGCAAGGAAACATGCAATGGCTGGGAAACGGCAATAAATTTATCGGCTGGGGGAACGGGTATTACACTGAATTTGCGCAGCCCGGTAACACTGAATTAATGCCTGCGACCAGCACACTGTATGACGTAAAAATGGCTGGCGACAATATCTCGTACCGGACGTATCGGCAGGCGTGGGTGGCTACGCCATATTATCCGCCAAGCGTAACGGTCGCAGCTGGTAACAGCGGCCCGGCCGTATATGCTTCGTGGAACGGTTCAACGGAAACGAGATCTTGGCAAGTATACGCCGGTGCTGCCGCGAATAATTTGAGACTCATAGCCAGCAGCGCGAAAACCGGTTTTGAGACGAAAATTCCCTTGACCGGGAATAGCTATGCTTATGTTCAAGTCAAGGCGATCGACAACGCTGGCGCAATTATCGGGGTCTCTGATATTAAAAATATATTCAAATAAAGCGGTTATTGGAAATCCCGGTCCTCAATAAGTGGATCCCCGGCAGAATCTGGCAACGACGCCGCAAGACGCAGTAAGCGGCGACTCCTGCCGCGGTCGGCATGGACGCGATGTCAGCATCGGTGTGATCGCAGTGAGCACCGCACTGGTGGCCGGCGCGCGGTCAGTGAGGCAGCCGTTCTAGGCTGTGCCGCGGCCCGCTGCGGCACAGCGAACTGAACGACAGCAGATTCGGGACGTCGGTCCACACCTCCGCCAGAGAATCTGCCGGATCGACGAGTCGAGTACGTGTGAGCTGCTCTGTAGCACGACATGACGCTCACCGAACCGCTTGCGTCGACACCGAGCGATGGCCGCAGACCCAGAGAACGAAACGGCACGGATGCTGCGCGCCCGCGGACAATTCCCCGCGGCTCCCCCGAAAGCCATCCGTCTTGCGAAGCAAACCTTGGGGCAAAAAATCCGCCCCAAATGGAAAAGGCCTTACAAGCATTGCTTGTAAGGCCTTGATTCCTGGTCGGGGCGAGAGGATTTGAACCTCCGACCACCTGCACCCCATGCAGGTACGCTACCAGGCTGCGCTACGCCCCGAAAGAACGAAATTATAACAGACAGTTCTTCGGTTTTGAACGGGTCGCATGCATTTTGTGAAGTCCGCACGAAATTTCCTGCCACACGATCCGCCTCACGCGTCGCGCTTGCGCGCGATACACACCACCGTGAGTCCTGCGAGCCGGTTGAACGGGAACATCGGCAACTCCGCCCGGCAGATCAGCTTGAGCAGACCGTTGACGACCGGATGATGGCGGCGCAATTGCGACGCGGGTTCGCGTGCGCGCCGCTGCATGCGCTCGCTCAACCGTAACGCGGCCGCAAGCGGAAACGTCAGGCCGAAATAGTACGCGCTGCGCTCGACGTCGAGCCCGGCGCGACGAGCGACGTCCTCGAGACCCTCGAGCGTATAGCGGCGCTTGTGCTCGAGAAAATCGTCATGCGCGCTCCAGAGGAACTGGAACGCGGGAACGGTGATCAGGAAGCGGCTGCCGCCCGGCGCGCCGGCCACGTAGTGCGCCAGCAGCCCGACATCGTCGTCGACGTGCTCGAGGACATCCATCAGCAACACGAGATCGGCGTCGCACCGATCGACGGCTCGCCGAAAGTGAACGGGCTTGCCCGCGGCCTCGCCGTCTGAATCGTCGACGTAGCTGGTGTCGACGCACCAAGCCTCCGTGGCCCGCGTGCGTTCGAGCAAGTGCCTGGAAAAGAATCCGGAGCCTGCGCCGACGTCGAGGATCCGCTTCGCGTCGCGCGTGCCGAGGAAGCGGCGGATCGCCGCTGCCTTCGACGCGTAGTACCAGTGATCGCCGACATCGGCTCCCAATACGTCGAGTTCCTTCAAATCCATGACGCCCCCCGTGTCGGCCACCATGCTTTGATTTCTACGGCTCCTGATCGCGATCTTACCGCGCCGCGCCGGCCGAACGCGCGCCAATGTGACGCGGACCACCGGTCGCCCACAGGTCGGGCCGAAAACCAAACGGCCGTTTGACCGCACCGCCCCACCGGCCCGAATCCATTGCGCCGTCGCGCATCGTGCACTGCGGCATACGCCGTCGCTGTTTGGTTACGCCGCTCTAGCGCGCTATGACACACTGCTCGGCATCGACGGACGCGCGTTGCACTGACGGCGCGCCCTCGTCGATCACGACAAGACATGGAGACAGACGATGCGGAATGCGGTCCGGCGCGGCCATCGCTCGCCTTTGGCAATTTTCGACTGGAGGTCCGGCTCGCGGCACGCGGCCGGTCGTGCGTTGCACGGTGCGTCCCGTGCGCTCGGCGGCGCAATGCTGGCCGTCGCATTGGTCTGTGCCGGATGCGCGGAACCGGCCACGCAGCGCGACGGCAATGCGTCGACCGCCTCGACGCGAATCGAGCGCAGCAAGGCCGAGCGCCTCGCCCGCGAGCAGCAGATCGCGCGCACCGTGCCTTCGCTCGCATCGCTCAGCCTCACGCAACCGCGCCCGTTCACGCTGCGCGACTCCGGCCAGAGCGGCGCGATGACGTTCCTGCGCGACGTCGATTTCCGGATCGTCAACGACCTCGGCTTCTTCGTGCACCAGCTGTCCGCCACGCTCGTCCCGACGCAAGCGGGCGCGCCGATCGTGTTCGACGATCCGACCAGCTTCGAGATCGACGTTCACGAAGGCACGGTTACGCTCGACAACGCGAAGCTGACCGCCCTCTTCGACACCTACATCTTCGGTTACCGCAACGCGCCGCTGCGCAAGCTCGCGGTATCGGCCGGCGACGGCGTGATCCATCTGCAAGGCGAGATGCAGCGCGACGGCTGGGTGCCGTTCTCGCTGACCGGCACGCTCTCGATCCGCGACGGCAGCCAGCTCGTGTTCCACCCGACCGGCGTGCGCGTGTCGGGCCTCAACGCGCAGCCGGTGATGCGCGCGGCGAACGTGAAGATGGCCGACCTGCTGAAGATCGAGACACCGATCGCACACCTGGCCGGCGACGATCTCGTGATGTCGGTCGACAAGCTGATGCCGCCGCCGCGGCTGAAAATCACGATCACCGCGCTGCGCGTGACGCCGGCCGGCCTCGATCTGACGCTCGACGACGGCTCGCATGCCGGCTTCGCGCTGCCGCCGAATGCGTCGCAACAGGCGATGTACATCCGCGGCGGCGACGTGAAGTTCATGCGCTCGATGCCGATGAACGCGGACATCCTGATCGGCCCCGTCGATTCGACGACGCGTGATCGCAATTTCGTGTTCGACCTGTATCACTATCGCGATCAGGTGTCGGCCGGTTACTTCAACTTCGACGAAAGCGGTGCAATGACGATCCGGATGCCGTCCTATGCCGGGCCGGCCGGCAGCGCGGCGCTCGGTAGTGCGGCCGCGCGGCTGAACGACCGCTTCCTGGCCGCGCAGCAAAGCGCGCTGCGCGACGCGCGCGAACACTGGGAAGCGTCCGCGCTGGCCGCGAACGCACCGCCGGCCGGCATGCGCAAGGTCGCGATGCGGCGCACCTCGACCACCCCGTTCAACGAACGCCACGTATCGAACCGCAACCCGACGATCCATCTGCACAACGTCGACTTCAACCTGTCCGGGGACATCGGTTTCCACGTCGAGGATCTCGACGTCCAGCTCGTTGCGAAACGGGCCGGCGATCCGGTCGATCTCGACGATCCGAATCAGTACGACATCCGCATTCTCGGCGGAACGGTCGTCGAGTCGTGGAAGGCGATGTCCGCGCTCTTCAACAACTATCTGCTCGACTACTCGCCGCGCTCGCTGAACGACCTGCAACTGAGCGCGCAAGGCCAGGACCTGCGCGTGCGCGGCGGCATCAAGCTGTGGAATCACGTGCCCGGCGTATGGCTGCCCACCGACATGACCGGCTCGCTGGCGGTGCTGGACGACCGGCACCTCACATTCAAGCCGACGCAGGTGTCGGTGGTCGGCATCCCGCAGGCGAAGCTGCTGCGCGCGCTCGGCATCGAGCTGGCGTCGCTGACGCCGCTGCGCCGCCGCGGCGCGGAGCTGCGCGGCGATACGCTCGTGCTGGACCAGTACACCGTGTTCCCGCCGCCGCTGCTCGACGGCAAGCTCGCCAAGGCGACGGTCGAATCCGACGGTCTGCGCCTGACGTTCCGGCGCGTCGCCGACGCGCCGCTGCCGAAGCGGCCGCAGATCGACGCACGCAGCTACATGTGGATGGAAGGCGGCGACATGAAGATGTTCAACGTGCTCGAACTGAACGTGCGCGCGTTGATCCGCAATTCCGCCGCATCCGGCCCGATGCGTTTCGACCTGTACGATTACCGCAGCCAGGTCGCACAAGGATCGGTGCGGATGCTGCCGGACGGCACGCTGGTGGTCGACATGGGCAAGCCGAATCCGCTCGCCGCGCGCTGACACGCACGGGCGGCGGCCATGAAAAATGCCCGGTGACGCAGCGCCAACCGGGCATTTCATTTGCCGACCAATCTGCGGTCAGTCGTGTTTCAGTCCGTCGATCACGTCGAGGAGCGCTTGCCGCAATGCGGCCACGTCGACCGCCCCACCGGCCTCACCCGCAGCCTGTACGTCGGCGACGCGCTCGTCGCCCGCGGGCGCTGCCCCGGCGCCGCGTTCGCCGCCCGGCGAATCGAGGCGATTGCGCGCGCCGTTGATCGTGAACCCCTGTTCGTACAGCAGCTCGCGAATCCGCCGAATCAGCAGCACTTCGTGATGCTGGTAATACCGGCGGTTACCGCGCCGCTTCACCGGCCGCAACTGCGTGAACTCCTGTTCCCAGTAGCGCAGCACATGCGGCTTGACCCCGCACAGCTCGCTGACTTCGCCGATCGTGAAGTAGCGCTTCGCGGGAATCGGAGGCAGGACGACTTTCTCAACCGTGTTGGTCATCGTCGGTTAACCGTCGGTAAAGGACGCGCGGCGGCCGCGCGGGGACATCGGCGCGCGGGCGTTACTCCGCGCCGTTTTCGACCAGCGCCTTCAGCTTCTGGCTCGCGTGGAACGTGACCACGCGACGGGCCGCGATCGGAATCGCCTCGCCCGTTTTCGGGTTGCGCCCCGGACGCTGCGGCTTGTCGCGCAGCTGGAAATTGCCGAAGCCCGACAGCTTGACGCTTTCGCCGTTCTCCAGCGCGTCGCGAATCACTTCGAAAAACGCCTCGACCATGTCCTTCGCTTCACGCTTGTTCAGCCCGACGCTGTCGAACAGCAGCTCCGCCAGCTCCGCTTTCGTCAGCGTGGGCGTCTCGGCGGACACCGGCGCGGACGCGTCGCGGTTCATGGCGCTGCGTTGCGCCGTCAGGAGGGCTTCGAATTCACTCGAGGTCATGTCGTTCATATCTGCGATACAGCGCGTTAAATCAAAACTTGCGATGGGGAAAAACCACCCGCGAACGGGTGGCCCCTCTCCTTAGCCGCGCAGGCGGGCGCCCACGCGAGCCATCCGCTCGACCAGCGTGTGGATCGCCTGATCGACGACCTCGTCCTGCAGCGTGCCGGCCGCGTCCTGCAGCGTCACGCGGAAGGCCAGGCTTTTCTCATGCGCCGCAAGACCACCGGAAGTGTTTGATTTTGCACGAAATTCGTCGAAGAGTACAACCTTCTGAACGAATCGGCACGCGTCCTCGGCCAGCGCCTTCTTCATTTCGTCGAAAAGCGCCTGAACCTCGACCGCCTGATCGACGACGACGGCGATGTCGCGCCGCACCGGCGGGAACTTCGACACGTCGGTCGGCGCCGGCAACGCACGCGCCATCAGCGCCTCCGTATCGATCTCGAACATCACCGGCGCGTGCGGCAGCTCGTATTTCTGCATCAGGCGCGGATGCAGCTCGCCGATCCAGCCCACCGCGCAACCGTCGATTTCGATGCGTGCGCTGCGTCCCGGATGCAGGGCCGGATGCTCGGCCTTCACGAAGCGCGCGACGGCGGGCGCGAGCAACGCCTCGAGATCGCCCTTCACGTCGAAGAAGTCGACCGCGCGCGTCGCGACGCCCCACTGTTCGTCGAGCGCCGGGCCGTAAGCGAGCGCACCGACGCGCTTCGGCTGCGAATAGCCTTCGACGGTCAGCTCGCCGGCCTTCGCCGACGGGTCGGTCAGGAACACGCGGCCCGCCTCGAACACCCGCACGCGATCGGCGCGACGATTCAGGTTGTGGCGCAGCACCGAGATCAGGCTGCCGAACAGCGTCGTGCGCATCACCGACAGCTGGCTCGCGATCGGATTCAGCAAGCGGATCGGATTGTCGTTGCCGGCGAAATCGTGCTCCCACTCGGCATCGACGAAGCTGAAGTTCACCGTTTCCGCGTAGTCGCGCGCGGCGAGCGCATGACGGATGTCGTGGATCGAACGCTGCGTCTCGTTGGTCGCGCGCATCTCGCTCGTCGCGACCGGCGGACGCGCCGGGATTTTCTCGAAGCCGTAGATGCGCGCCACTTCCTCGATCAGGTCCTCCTCGATCTCGATGTCGAAGCGGTGCGACGGCGGCGTGACGAGGAACGCATCGTCGTCACGTTCGAACGGCAGGCCGAGGCGCGTGAAGATGTTGGCGATCTCGTCGGCGTCGATCTTCACGCCGATGATCCGGTTCGCGCGCGACACGCGCATCTTCACCGGCGCGCGCTGCGGCAGGTTCACGGCCTGATCGTCGACCGGGCCGGCCTTGCCGCCGCAGATCTCGAGAATCAGCTGCGTGATGCGCTCGACGTGCTCGACGGTCGTCGCGTAGTCGACGCCGCGTTCGAAGCGATGCGCGGCATCGGTCGAGAAGTTGTACTTGCGCGCGCGGCCGCGGATGCTGTCGGGCCACCAGAACGCGGCTTCCAGATAGATGTTGGTCGTATCGAGCGTGACGGCCGTGCTGTCGCCGCCCATGATGCCCGCGAGGCTTTCGACCTGACGGTCGTCGGCGATCACGCCGACCGTTTCGTCGAGCTCGACCGTGTTGCCGTTCAGCAGCTTCAGCGATTCGCCGCGCTTGCCCCAGCGCACTTCGATGCCGCCGTGAATCTTGTCCAGATCGAACACGTGCGACGGGCGGCCGAGTTCGAACATCACGTAGTTCGAGATGTCGACGAGTGCCGACACGCTGCGCTGACCCGCGCGCTCGAGGCGCTCGACCATCCATTGCGGCGTCTTCGCGCGCGCGTTCACGCCGCGGATCACGCGGCCGGAGAAACGGCCGCACAGATCGGGCGCGGCGATGCGCACCGGCAGCGTTTCGTCGAGTTCGACGTGCGCCGGCTTGATGTCGATCGGCGTCAGCGGCGCGCCGGTGATCGCGGCCGTCTCGCGCGCGATACCGAACACCGACAGGCAATCGGCCTTGTTCGGCGTCAGCTTGATTTCGAAGATCGTGTCGTCGAGGTTCAGCGTGTCGCGGATGTCCTGGCCGACCGGCGTGTCTTCCGGCAGGATCAGCAGGCCGCTGTGGTCCTCGGACAGCTTCAGCTCGCGCGCCGAGCACAGCATCCCCTGGCTCTCGACGCCGCGCAGCTTCGACAGCTTGATCGCGAACGGCTTGCCGCCCTCTTCGGCCGGCGGCAGCTCGGCGCCGACCAGCGCGACCGGCACCTTGATGCCGGGCGCGACGTTGGGCGCGCCGCAGACGATGTTCAGCGTCGCGCCGGTGCCGGCGTCGACCTGGCAGACATTGAGCTTGTCCGCATCCGGATGCTTGACGACTTCGAGCACGCGGCCGACGACGATCTTCGACGTCGGCGGCGCAGCCTTGCTCAGCGACTCGACTTCGAGCCCCGCCATCGTCAGCGCGTGCGACAGTTCGTCGGTCGTCAGCTGCGGGTCGACAAAGGTTCTCAACCAGGATTCAGGGAATTGCATGGATGTCTACGTTCGAAACAGGTTAGATCGACGCCCGGGCCCCGGTGGAACGTCCGGCGGGGCGAGCGCGGGCACATGTCGGCACGGCGCGTGCGTCAGGCGAACTGGCGCAGGAAACGCAGATCGTTCTCGAAGAACAGCCGGAGATCCTGCACGCCGTAGCGCAGCATCGTCAGGCGCTCGAGGCCGCTGCCGAACGCAAAGCCGATATAGCGCTCGGGATCGAGCCCCATGTTGCGGATCACGGTCGGATGCACCTGCCCCGAGCCGGAGATCTCGAGCCATTTGCCGGCGTTCTTGCCGTGCTCGAACATCATGTCGATCTCGGCCGACGGTTCCGTGAACGGGAAATACGACGGGCGGAAGCGCACGAGGATGTCGTCGCGCTCGAAGAATTTCTTCAGGAAATCGGTATAGACGCCCTTGAGGTCGGCGAAGCTGATGTTCTCGTCGATCCACAGCCCCTCGACCTGATTGAACATCGGCGAGTGGGTTGCATCGCTGTCGACGCGATACGTGCGGCCCGGTGCGATCACCTTGATCGGCGGGCGGTTCATGCGCGCATATCGCACCTGCATCGGGCTCGTGTGCGTGCGCAGCAGCAACTGGCGGCCGTCGGCGTCCTTGCCTTCGACGTAGAAGGTGTCCTGCATCGAACGCGCCGGATGGTTCTCCGGGCTGTTCAGCGACGTGAAGTTGTACCAGTCGGTCTCGATCTCGGGACCGTCGGCCACGTCGAAGCCGATCGAGCGGAAAATCTGTTCGACGCGCTCCCACGTGCGCATCACCGGATGCAGGCTGCCTGCACCGGCGCCGCGGCCCGGCAGCGTGACGTCGATCGCCTCGGCGGCGAGTCGCTGGTTCAACAGCGCATCGGCGAGCGCCTGGCGACGCGCGGTCAGCGCGGCTTCAACCTGCTGCTTCGCGACGTTGATGCGGGCGCCTTCGGTCTTGCGTGCTTCGGGATCGAGCTTGCCGAGGCCCTTGAGCAACTCGGTCAGCGCACCCGACTTGCCGAGAAATCGGGCTTTCTCGTTTTCGAGCGTGGTGATGTCGGCAGCCTGTTCGAAGGACTGCTGCGCGTCGGCGACAATCTGGTCCAGATCCATAGATCCCATCATTTCCAACGTCATTCGGTCTCGGCGAGCAAATCTGCCCGCCAAACAAAAAAGGGGCTCGGAAGAGCCCCGTTTTCGCTGCAGCGGCCGAAACTACCGGAACATCGCTGCAACTAACCACGCAGTGCTAATTTCGCAATTAGGCTGCAACGGCGGCTTTCACCTGCTTGACGATCGCAGCAAAAGCAGCCTTGTCGAACACCGCCATGTCGGCCAGCACCTTACGGTCGAGTTCGATCGACGCCTTCTTCAGGCCGTTGATGAACACGCTGTAGGTCATGTCGTGCTGGCGAACTGCCGCGTTGATACGCGTGATCCACAGTGCGCGGAACACACGCTTCTTGTTGCGGCGATCGCGGTACGCGTACTGGCCAGCGCGCATCACCGCCTGCTTGGCGATGCGGTAGACGTTATTGCGACGGCCGCGATAACCCTTGGCCAGGTTGATGATCTTCTTGTGACGGGCCCGTGCGGTTACCCCACGTTTGACTCGAGGCATGTTTCGCTCCTTAGAGTATCAGTTGAGGGGTTACGCGAACGGCAGCATCGCGCGGACGGAGTTCAGATCGGAATCATGAACTGCCGTTGCGCCGCGCAGGTGACGCTTGTTCTTCGTGGTTTTCTTGGTCAGGATGTGGCGCTTGAAGGCTTGACCGCGCTTGACGGTACCGCCCGGACGCACCACGAAGCGCTTTGCAGCACTCTTCTTGGTCTTCATCTTAGGCATGACGAATAACTCCAGTTTATTTGATGGCGATGGGTGTGCGGTTGGCTTGCGCCCTCGACCCGCCCTTCGAAACCCAGTCCACTTGTGTACGGCGAACCGCTCGCGCAGCCGCCGTCATCGTTGGCGCGCCGCCCTGACCGGGCCACGCGCCGAACCACTTGCCGAACCTGCGCGACCAGCGCGCGGGCTCGTTACTTCTTTTTCTTCGGGGAGAGCACCATGATCATCTGGCGCCCTTCCATCTTCGGCATCTGCTCGACCTGACCGACTTCCTCGAGATCCGTGCGCAGACGCTCCAGCATCCGCATACCGATCTCCTGGTGAGCCATTTCACGGCCGCGGAAACGCAACGTGATCTTCGTCTTGTCGCCCTCTTCGAGGAAGCGCAGAAGGTTGCGAAGCTTGACGTTGTAGTCACCGTCATCGGTACCCGGGCGGAATTTGACTTCCTTCACCTGGATGACCTTCTGCTTCAGCTTCGCTTCGTGCTGCTTCTTGGACTCCTGATACTTGAACTTGCCGTAATCCATCAGGCGGCAGACCGGCGGAACCGCTTGCGGCGCGATTTCCACGAGGTCAACGTCCAACTCTTCCGATTTACGGAAAGCATCAGCGAGTTTCACGATACCGAGCGGTTCGTTCTCGATCCCGACCAGACGCACTTCCGGCGCAGTGATTTCACCGTTGATGCGATGCGACGACTTATCAGTAGCGATGTTACGTTTCCTCTAAAAATTAAAAAAACGAGCCGCGCTGCCAGGGCGGTTACTTGAACGAGCGCAGGTCTTCCTGCAGACGCTCAACGAAGGCTTCGACCGGCATAACGCCAAGATCGACGCCGCCACGGGCACGCACGGCTACCGTTTGCGCATCACGCTCCTTATCGCCCACGACGAGGAGATAAGGCACCTTTTCCAGCGTGTGCTCGCGTATTTTATAGCTAATCTTCTCGTTGCGCAAATCTGCCGCCACCCTAACCCCTTGTTTTTGCAACGTTTGGGCCAGAGATTGCGCATATTCGGCCTGACTTTCGGCGATATTGAGCACAATTGCCTGGAACGGCGCGAGCCAGACCGGCATCGCGCCGGCGTGGTGCTCGATCAGAATGCCCAGGAAACGCTCCATCGAACCGACGATCGCACGGTGCAGCATCACCGGCCGGCGGCGGCTGTTGTCTTCCGCGACGTACTCGGCGCCGAGGCGCTCCGGCAGCACCATATCGAGCTGCAGCGTGCCGCATTGCCAAGAACGGCCGAGCGCATCCTTGATGTGGTACTCGATCTTCGGGCCGTAGAACGCGCCCTCGCCCGGCAACTCTTGCCACGTCAGGCCGCACGCGGTCAGCGCATCGCGCAGCCCCTGCTCGGCGCGATCCCAGGTTTCATCGGTGCCCGCGCGCTGCTCGGGGCGCAGCGACAGCTTGATGTCGATGTGCTCGAAGCCAAAGTCCTTGTACACGCTCATCGCCAGCGTGTTGAACGCGATCGACTCCGCGATGAACTGATCTTCGGTACAGAAGATGTGCGCATCGTCCTGCACGAAGCCGCGCACGCGCATCAGCCCGTGCAGCGCGCCCGACGCCTCGTTGCGATGGCACGAACCGAATTCGGCATAACGCAGCGGCAGGTCGCGGTACGAGCGCAGCCCATGCTTGAACACCTGCACGTGACCCGGACAGTTCATCGGCTTGATCGCGTAGTCGCGCTTCTCCGACTCCGTCGTGAACATGTTCTCGCGGTAGTTCTGCCAGTGGCCCGACGCTTCCCACAGCGAGCGGTCCATGATCATCGGCGTCTTGATCTCGAGATAGCCGGCATCGTTCACTCGGCGACGCATGTACTGCTCGACCTGCTGCCACAGCGCCCAGCCCTTCGGATGCCAGAACACCATGCCCGGCGACTCTTCCTGCATGTGGAACAGATCCAGCTGCTTGCCGAGCTTGCGGTGGTCGCGCTTTTCCGCCTCCTCAAGCATGTGCAGGTACTGATCCTGGTCTTCCTTCTTCGTCCAGGCCGTGCCGTAGATGCGCTGCAGCTGCTCGTTCTTGGAATCGCCGCGCCAGTACGCGCCGGCGACCTTCATCAGCTTGAAGACCTTCAGCTTCCCGGTCGACGGCACGTGCGGGCCACGACAGAGATCGGTGAAGCCGCCGTGCGAGTAGAGCTTGATTTCGTCGCTTTGCGGAATCGATTCGATGATCTCGGCCTTGTACTTCTCGCCGATGCTGCGGAAATAGCCGGCCGCCTCGTCGCGCGACACCACGCGGCGCGTCACCGGCTCATCCTTCTTCGCGAGCTCCTGCATGCGCTTTTCGATCTTTTCGAGATCTTCGGGCGTAAACGGACGGTTGTACGCGAAGTCGTAATAGAAGCCGTTGTCGATGACCGGCCCGATCGTCACCTGCGCTTCCGGATACAGCTCCTTCACCGCGTATGCGAGCAAGTGGGCGGTCGAGTGACGGATGATGTCGAGACCGTCGGCATCCTTGTCGGTGACGATCGCGAGCGATGCATCGCGATCGATGACCGTGGACGTGTCGACGAGCTCGCCGTCGAGCTTGCCACCAAGCGCAGCCTTCGCAAGGCCGGGACCGATCGAGGCCGCAACCTCGGCAACTGTCACCGGATGCTCGTATTGTCGAACTGAGCCGTCAGGCAAGCGTATCGAAACCATGGCAATCTCCGTGATGCCGACAGTGGGCGGCAAACCAGGCACGCAACCTCAAAGTCACGCGCGGAATTTCGCGACAAAAAAAATGCGGCCCCGCTTTCGAGGGGCCGCATTCGATACTTCACTCAGACTGAAAGGGCGAAAACGTTCCTCGACTAGCGTCGCTCCGAAAAGGTTTCGGTCAACGTTCGCGGTGTCATAACCGTATTCGCCTTGTTCGCGTTGAGTTATTTACTGCATCGAACACCCGGAAAACCGGGCATTCTCAATTCGTTGGTAGGCTCGATTGGACTCGAACCAACGACCCCCACCATGTCAAGGTGGTGCTCTAACCAGCTGAGCTACGAGCCTAGTGAAGCTAAGATTATATGGGGCGAGCGTTTCCTTGGCAAGCTATTTATGCGGTTGCAGCAAAATGACGGGGCGCGATCATGTGCGGCCGCGTCATGCCTTGCGTCCGGCCCGCACGACGCCCTGCACTTCGCCGAGCAGCGTGCATGCGCGCTGCACCTGCGCGGCATTCGACACCTCGACCGTGAACTGCATGAACGCCGTGTTGCGGCGGCTCTGCGTCTTCACGCCGACCACGTTCATCTTCTCGCGCGCAAAGACTTCCGAAATGTCACGCAGCAGCCCTTGCCGGTCGCTCGCCTCGATCATCAGATCGACCGGATAGACGGACGCGCCGCGCCCGCCCAGCACGTCCGCAGACCACGTCGTCTGCAGCACGCGCTCGGGCGCGCGCTCGGCCATCCGCACGAAGGTCGGGCAGTCGCTGCGGTGAATCGACATCCCCTTGCCGCGCGTCACGAAGCCGCTGATCGGGTCGGGCGGCGCCGGGCGGCAGCAGCGCGCCAGCTGGGTCAGCAGCGCATCGACGCCGACCACCAGCACGCCGGTCGATGCACCGTGCGCGACGCTCGCGCCGCTGCTGCGCTTCTCGAAGTCGGCGGGCGCCTCGGGCGCGTGCTCGGGCGGCGGCGCATCGGACAGCGCCTGCTCGATGTTGCGCAGGCTGAATTCTTCCTTGCCGACGACCGAAAACAGATCGTCGGGCGACTTGAAGCCGAGCTTCGCGGCGAGATTGTCGAGGTTGACCGACGTCTTGCCCTCGCGCTGCAGCGTCTTTTCGACGAGCGCGCGCCCGTGCGCGATGTTTTCTTCCTGCTCGATCGAGTTGAACCACGCGCGCACCTTCTGCCGTGCGCGCGAGCTCTTCAGGTAGCCGAGCTGCGGGTTCAGCCAGTCGCGCGACGGCCCGCCCTCCTTCACCGCGACGATCTCGACCGTCTGGCCGTTCGCGAGCGACGTGTTGAGCGGCACCATCGCGCCGTCGACACGCGCGCCGCGGCAGCGATGGCCCAGCTCGCTGTGCAGGTGATAGGCGAAGTCGACCGGCGTCGCGCCCTGCGGCAGCGCGATCACGCGCGCCTGCGGCGTCAGCACGTAGATGTGGTCGTCGTCGAGCGAGGTCTCGCGCAGCTGCGCCCACGCCTGATCGCCGGACACTTCGCCGCCGTCCTCGACGTCGTCCTTCCACGCGAGCAGCTGGCGCAGCCACGCGATCTTCTCGTCGTACTTGTCGCTCGCCGAGAACTGGCCGCCGTAGCCGCGCACGCCGGCTTCCTTGTAGCGCCAGTGCGCGGCGACGCCGTACTCGGCGAAGCGATGCATTTCCTGCGTGCGGATCTGCACTTCGAACGCGCGGCCGTCGTCGCCGATCACGACCGTATGCAGCGACTTGTAGCCGTTCGGCTTCGGCCGCGAGATGTAGTCGTCGAACTCCTTCGGCACCGGCTGCCACAGGTGATGGACGATGCCGAGCACCGTGTAGCAATCCTTGATGTCGGGCACGATCACGCGGAACGCGCGCACGTCGTACAGCTCGGAGAAATCGAGCTCCTTGCCGCGCATCTTGCGCCAGATGCTGTAGATGTGCTTCGGCCGGCCGCTCACGTCGGCCGGGATATGCGCCTGCGCGAGCTCGTGCTGCAGCCGCTCGATCGCCTGTGCGACGTACGCCTCGCGCTCGATGCGCTTCTCGTCGAGCAGCTTCGCGATGCGCTTGTAGGTGACCGGATCCTCGAAGCGGAACGCGAGATCCTCGAGCTCCCACTTCAGTTGCCAGATGCCGAGACGGTTCGCGAGCGGCGCGTAGATCTCGAGCGTCTCGCGCGCCACGTCGGGCGGCGGATCGGCCTTCGCGGCCGCGTAGTAGCGCAGCGACTGCAGGCGCGACGCCAGGCGAATCAGCACCACGCGGATGTCCTGCGCGAACGCGAGCAGCATCTTGCGCAGCGCCTCGATCTGCGTGCGCCGCTGTTGCGCGGCGTCGCGCCCGGCGTCGGGCATCGCGTTCTGCGCCGCGCGCAGGCTGACGGTGCCGAGCCGCAGCAGCTTGCGCACATCGGCGACGAGCCGCGCGACCTCTTCGCCGAAGCGCTCGGTCAGCTCGCGTTCGGGGTCGCTCAGATGCGGCGTCAGCACGAACAGCGCGGCCGCCTGCATCGCGTGCGGATCGACGTTCAGCGTGCGCATGATCGACGCGGTGCCAGCCGAGTGATCGGCAAGCAGCTCGCCCGTCGACAGGCGCGCGGCGCCGGCCCGCTCGCGCACGAACGCGAGCACGTCGTCGAACGACGGCGCCGCGACGGAAGAAGCGGAAGCGGATTCGGTCATCGCACGGCCCGGGATATTGCGGTCATCGTGATGCTTCGCTCAGCTCCGCTGGGCGGCAACGACGACGATCTCGACGAGCACCGCCGGATCGGCGAGCTTCGCTTCGACGGTCGCGCGCGGCGGCGTATTGCCCGCCGCGACCCACGCGTCCCACTCGGCGTTCATGCCGTCGAAGTTCGCGAGATCGGAGATGTAGATCTGCACCGACAGCAGATGCGCCTTGTCGCTGTTCGCTTCGGCGAGCAGGCGGTCGATGTGGCCGAGCACTTCGCGCGTCTGGCCGCGGATGTCCTGCGTGGTGTCTTCGGCGATCTGGCCGGCCAGGTACACGGTACCGTTGTGGATCGCGGTTTCGGAGAGACGGGCGCCGACGTGGTGACGAATGACTGCCATGAAATGTTCCGGTCGTGTGAATGGGTGAACAAGCGGCGACGACGCGGCCCGCGCGCCGCCGAACCGCATATTATGACGCGTTTACGCGGCGCCTTCGACGAAAAACCGGCGGGCAAGCGCGATCTGCTCCGCGCTGACGAACGCCGGCGCATGGCCCGCGCCCGGAATCTCGACCTGCGTCACGTGCCGGCCGCGCTGCATCATCTCGGCCACCGTGTCGCGCGACAGCAGGTCCGACGTTTCGCCCCGCACGACGAGCAGCGACGCATCGGTCGCTTCGATCGCGTGCCACAACGCCGCTTCGCCGGCCGCGGCCAGCTCGGGCGTGGTCGCCTTGAACGGCTCGGCGATGCGCGGGTCGTAGCGCATCGTCCAGCCGCCGTCCGGCAGCTCGCAAAGCAGCGGCTCGTTGATCTCGCGCCATTCGTCGGCAGTCAGCGCGCCGAACGGCAGCGACAGCGACGTCAGGTAGTCGACGCCTTCCTGGCACGTGGCGAAGCGCGGCTGCACGCCGAGGTATTCGCCGATGCGCACGAGCGAGTCGGGCTCGATGCGCGGACCGACGTCGTTGACGATCATCCTGCGCAGCGGCGCACCGGGCAGCCCCGCGAGCGCGATGCCGATCAGCCCGCCCATCGACGTGCCGAACCAGTCGACCGACTCGACGTCGAGCCGCGCGATCAGCGTCACCATATCCGCCACGTACTGCGGGATCGTGTAGAACCGCGGGTCGGCCAGCCGGTCCGAGCGGCCGCGCCCGACCACGTCGGGGCACACGACGCGATAGGTATCGGACAGCGCGGCCGCGAGGCGATCGAAGTCGCGCCCGGAACGGGTCAGGCCGTGCACGCAGACCAGCACGCGCGCATTGGCGGGATCGCCCCATTCCGTATACGCGACGTGGTGCAGGCCGGCCGCGCTCGCACACTGCACGCGACGCTGGCGGGGAACCGGTGGATTCGCTGAAATGATGGGCATCGTGGGCATCCTGTCGAGCGCGGGCGGCGCGTGCCGGCCGGTGCGAACGATTGTAAACCGCTTCGCCGCGGCGGCGCGTCGCGCAAGCCGCGACCCTCGCGCGCATCGCTCGCCCCGCCTCGGCTCACGCGCCGGGCTGCCACGCGTCGCGCAACTGCTCGCGCAGGAACTCGACGAAGGCGCGCACGCGCAACGGCACGTGCCGGCCGCCCGGATAGACCGCATGCAGCGGCGCGGCCGGCGCCGCGAACGCCGGCAGCACGCGCACGAGCGTGCCGGCGTCGAAATCGGCGTCGACGTCCCAGATCGACTTCAGCGCGATGCCCGCGCCTTCGAGCGCGAACGACCGGGCCGCCCCGCCGTCGTTGGTGAGCAGCGCGGCCGTGACGTCGACGGCCACGCTGCCGTTGGCGCCGTCGAACCGCCATTCGGTGCGCGGCTGATCGCCGAGCACGATGCATCGGTGTGCCCGCAGGTCGGCCGGATGGGCCGGCAGCCCGTGCGTCGCGACGTAGCTCGGCGCCGCGCACAGCACGCGGTGATTCGGCGCCAGCTCGCGCGCGATCATCGTCGAATCGGCCAGGCTGCCGATCCGGACGGCCACGTCGATGTCCTGCGCGAGTAGGTCGACGATCGTGTCGGTGAGCATCAGCTGCACGGTCAACGCCGGATGCTGCCGCTGGAACGCCGCGACCAGCGGCACGATCCGCACGCGGCCGAGCTCGCCGGGCGCCGTCACGCGCAGCATCCCGTTGACCGTGCCGCGCCGGTCGCTCATCAGCGTTTCCGCCCGCTCGATTTCGGCCAGGATGCGCAGCACCTGGGCGTGAAACTGCGCGCCGTCGTCGGTCAGCGTCTGCTGGCGCGTGGTCCGGTGCAACAGCCGCACACCGAGCCGCGACTCCAGATGCGCGAGCCGCTTGCTGACCACCGACAGCGACAGGTCCAGCTCGCGCGCCGCCGCCGACAGGCTGCCGGCCGACACGATGCGCGCGAAGGTCTCGAGCGCGGGGAGATCGTCGATCAGCATCGGCGCCCTCGTTTCGCCGTAACCTTTCCTTTTTTCGAATAATCCATTCGTGCCACGCCCGTATTTGCATGAAGAACGGAAACCTACCATACCTGTTCCGCGTCGTCGCACGACGCTGCACACAGGACCCAATCACCATGCCAATCCGTCTTTCTTCCGTCGCGCGGCCGCTCGCACGCGCGATCGCCGCGGCCGCGTGCGTCGCGGCGCTGGCGCCTGCCGCCGCCCATGCGGCGAGCCTCGTCGAGCCGCACGGCCTGATCGTCGCCGCCGATGTGCCGGCCGCGCAGGCACGCGCGCAGATCCTCGCCGCGCGCCGCTACGTCACGTTCTGGGATGCCGGCGACGCGGCCCTCGCGCAGGCCGCGCTCGCCGCCGATTTCACCGACCGCACGTTGCCGGCCGGCCGCGAACAGGGCATCGCCGGGCCGCTCGCCGCGTCCAGAACGATGCGCACTGCGATCCCGGACCTGCATTGCGACATCGAACAGATGATCGTCGCCGGCGACCGGGTCGTCGTGCACCTGCACTTTCGCGGCCATTTCTCCGGCACCTTCAACGGAACGGCCGGGAGCGGACAGGCCATCGACTTCATCGCGACCGACATCTACCGGGTCGATCACGGCCGGATCGCGGAGAACTGGCATATCGAGGACAACCTGACGCTGATGCGTCAGCTCGGGCTGGTCGGCTAACGGAGCAGGAGCACACGATGACGCACGAACCATCGAATCAGGCGCAACCTTCGCCGCGCCGCACCTTTCTCGCCCAGGCCGGCGCCGGGCTCGTAGCCGGCGTCGCGGCCGCCACGGGCGCGTCCAGCGCGGCCGCGGCCGCAACGCCACCGGGCCCGCGACCGGCCGCGGCCGATGCGCAGGCCGGCACCTTCTGGCCGGACGGCATCCGGCTCGTGATCTCGATCTCGATGCAGTTCGAGGCCGGTGGACAACCGCCCAAGGGCGCGGACAGCCCGTTCCCGCCGGTCGAGTTCCCGCCGTCGGTGCCGGCCGACCTCGCGTCGGCGACGTGGTTCGCGTACGGCTACCGTGAAGGCATTCCGCGCCTGCTCGACCTGTGGGACCGGCACGGCGTGAAAGTCACGTCGCACATGATCGGTGAAGCCGCACGCCGCCATCCCGAGCTGGCGCGCGAGATCGTGTCGCGCGGCCACGAGGCGGCCGCGCACGGTCCGACCTGGCGCTCGCAGTTCGCGATGAGCCGCGACGAAGAGCGCCGCTTCCTCGTCGAGGCTCGCGACATGGTCGAAGCGGTCACGGGCCAGCGCCCGGTCGGCTACAACTGCAACTGGCTGCGGCGCGGCCCGCATACGCTGCCGCTGCTGCAGGAGCTCGGCTACCTGTATCACATCGACGACGTCAGCCGCGACGAGCCTTTCATCGAGACGGTCGGCGGCCGCGACTTCGCGGTCGTGCCGTACACGCTGCGCAACAACGACATCCTGCTGATCGAAGGCCGCAATTATTCGCCGACGAAGTTCGTCGAGCAGATCAAGCTCGATTTCGACCAGCTGTACGCGGAAGCCGGACAGCGACGGCGCCTGATGTCGATCAGCGCGCACGACCGGATCAGCGGCACGCCGCAGATGGTCCGCGCATGGGACACGTTCCTCGATTACGCGCGCTCGCATCCGGGCGTCGCGTTCATGCGCAAGGACGACATCGCGCGCTTCGCGCTGCGCAGCCCGGCGACGTTGCGCGAAACCGAAACGATCTGACCGGATCGCCCTCTCCCCTCACTTCGGAAGGACCAGCATGAACGATTCACTCAGCGGCAAGAAAGTCCTCGTCGTCGGCGGCAGCTCCGGCATCGGCGCCGCGGCCGCGCATGCATTCGCGCAACGCGGCGCGGTCGTGACGATCGCCTCGCGCCACCCCGAGCGGGCCGGCGCGGCGGCCGCGCCAGGCGCTGCGGTGCGCGGCGAAGCGCTCGACATCACCGATACGGCAGCCGTCGACGCGTTCTGCGCGCGCACCGGGCGCTTCGACCATGTCGTGATCTCGGCCGCGCAAACGGCGACGGGCCCGGTGCGCACGTTGGCGCTCGCCGATGCGCAGGCCGCGATGGACAGCAAGTTCTGGGGCGCCTATCGCGTCGCGCGTTCGATCGACATCGCGCCCGGCGGCTCGCTGTCGTTCGTGTCGGGGTTCCTGAGCGTGCGGCCGAGCGCGTCGTCGGTGCTGCAAGGCGCG
Organism: Burkholderia sp. B10; assembly: GCF_004368385.1. Lineage (NCBI taxonomy): Bacteria > Pseudomonadati > Pseudomonadota > Betaproteobacteria > Burkholderiales > Burkholderiaceae > Burkholderia > Burkholderia sp. B10. The sequence continues at coordinate 24,224 of NZ_PQMX01000052.1, forward strand.
ATCAACGCGGCGCTCGAGGCGCTGGCCCGCGGGCTGGCGCTCGAGCTGGCGCCGGTGCGCGTGAACACGGTGTCGCCGGGCCTGATCGCGACGCCGCTGTGGAACAAGCTCGCGCCCGACGCACGCGACGCCATGTACGCCGGCGCCGCGCAACGCCTGCCCGCACGCCGCGTGGGCCAGGCCGAGGACGTCGCGAACGCGATCGTCTACCTCGCGACGACGCCGTTTGCGACCGGCTCGACGGTGCTGGTCGACGGCGGCGGTGCGATCGCGTGATCGGCTGACCGCCCGATCGATGCCTCGATGGCAAGACGCCCCGCGTTCCGTGGCGGAACGCGGGGCGTCGATGGCCGACGGAGTCAGACCTTGCTTATGCGACCGCGCTCACGTCGAGCGGCGCGCCCGTCTTGGCCTGGATTTCGTCGACGCCGACACCGTCGGCGAGCTCGAGCACCTTCAGGCCGTCCGGCGTCACTTCGATCACGCCGAGATCGGTGATGATCAGGTCGACCACGCCGACACCCGTCAGCGGCAGGTTGCATTCCTCGAGGATCTTGTGCTGGTCGCCCTTCGCGACGTGCTCCATCAGCACGACGACGCGCTTCACGCCCGCGACGAGATCCATCGCGCCGCCCATCCCCTTGATCATCTTGCCGGGGATCATCCAGTTCGCGAGATCGCCGTTCTTGCTGACCTGCATCGCGCCGAGGATCGCGAGGTTGATGTGGCCGCCGCGAATCATCGCGAACGAATCGGCCGACGAGAAGATCGACGAGCCGGGCAGCGTCGTGACGGTCTGCTTGCCGGCGTTGATCAGATCGGCATCGACCTCTTCGTCGGTCGGCGACGGGCCGATGCCGAGCAGGCCGTTCTCCGACTGGAGCCACACTTCGACGCCGGCCGGCACGTGGTTCGCGACGAGCGTCGGCAGACCGATGCCGAGGTTCACGTAGAAGCCGTCCTGCAGTTCCTTCGCCGCGCGCGCGGCCATCTGGTCACGATTCCAGGCCATGTCAGTCTCCTTTCGCGCGTACGACGCGTTGTTCGATGCGTTTTTCGGGCGTCGCGTTCAGCACGATCCGCTGCACGAAGATGCCGGGCGTATGGACCTGGTCGGGATCGAGCGCGCCGTTCTCGACGATCTCCTCGACCTCGGCCACGGTGATCTTGCCGGCCATCGCGCACATCGGGTTGAAGTTGCGCGCGGTGCGGCGATAGATCAGGTTGCCCGACTTGTCGGCCTTCCATGCCTTCACGAGTGCGACGTCGGCGGTCAGCGACGGCTCGAGCACATAATGGCGATCGCCGAACTGGCGCGTTTCCTTGCCCTCGGCGATCACGGTGCCGTAGCCGGTGTTCGTGAAAAATGCCGGGATGCCGGCGCCGCCGGCGCGCAGCTTCTCGGCGAGCGTGCCCTGCGGCGTGAATTCGAGCTCGAGCTCGCCGGCCAGGTACTGGCGCTCGAACTCCTTGTTCTCGCCGACGTACGACGAGATCATCTTCTTGATCTGGCGCGTTTCGAGCAGCAGGCCGAGGCCGAAACCGTCGACGCCCGCGTTGTTGCTGATGCAGGTGATGTCCTTGACGCCGGAGTCGCGCAGCGCCGCGATCAGCGCCTCGGGGATCCCGCACAGGCCGAAGCCGCCGACCGCGAACGTCTGTCCGTCGCGGACGATCCCTTCCAGCGCGGCAGCCGCGCTGGGATAGACTTTGTTCATCTGTATGTCCCTTCCTCTATGGAAACCAGCAAAACCGGTTCACGCGCCGACTGGCCCGCAAGCCCGCCGCACTCATTCTATGCATGCGCGGCGTGGCCTGCGCGAGGCGCGCTGTTTTTATGTCGCGACGAAGCGCCACGAGATGCCGGCAAGGGTACGATGCGGCGCGGATGCGGCACAATACGCAAAACTACATAAGCATTTGCCTCCGCTGCCCCGCGCCATGCCCGCACTCGATTACCAGACTGCCTTTCACCTCGCGCCGCTCGGCCTCGTGATGTCGCGCGACCGCGTGATCGAGGACTGCAACGACGCACTCGCGGCGATCTTCCGCTGCGCGCGGACCGATCTGATCGGCAAGTCCTACGAAGTACTGTATCCGTCGCCGGACGAGTTTCAGCGCATCGGCGAGCGCATTTCGCGCGTGATGGTCGCGAATGGCACGTACGGCGACGACAGAATCATGAAGCGCGCGGACGGCGAGCTGTTCTGGTGCCACGTGACCGGCCGCGCGCTCGATCGCACCGCGCCGCTCGCCGTGGGCGTATGGACCTTCGAAGACCTGAGCGCGACGCGCCGCGTGGCGGTCGAGCTGACGCCGCGCGAGCGGGAGATCGCAGCCCAGCTCGCGACCGGCAAGACCAGCAAGCAGATCGGACGCGTGCTCGACATCAGTTCGCGCACCGTCGACATCTACCGTGCGCGGCTGATGCGCAAGTACGGCACCAGCAATACGCCGGAGCTGCTGCAACGCCTGCTCGGCCAGTAGCCGCTGCACGCAAACGCAATCGGCCGCGCGAGGCGGCCGATTCCGGCAGGCACGGGTATGGCTGCACACCCGCATCGGCGCCGCGGCGCCGGCTTCGACGTTCAGTCGACCTTGGCGGCGAGCGCGCGCTCGATCGTGTCGCGCAGCAGCTGCGGCAGCGGCACCGACTTGCCGAGCGCATAGTCGACCCACACGCAGCGCGCGTTGCCGCGCGCATACACATGCTGCGGATCGTCCGCACGCGAGAGCTCGAAGCCGGTGTCGAAACTGCTGCGGCCCGGTTTGGCGGCCGACATCCTCGCGATCACGTCGCCCGGATAGTGCAGCTGCTTCAGGAATTCCATCGACGCCGTGACGACCACGGGCCCCTGTCCCTCGCCATTGCCGCCCGCGATGCCGAGTTGCTCGAACCACGAGATCCGCGCCTGTTCCATGTAACGGAAGTAGACCGTGTTGTTCACGTGGCCGAACGCGTCCATGTCGCCCCAGCGGATCGGCATCGACATTTCAAATACGCGGGAATATTCGCTCATTGCACTCTTCTTCGTTACTGGATGGCGTCCGCTCACGCGAGGCCGAAGCCGTCGTCGGCGGAGATGATCGAACCGTTGATGAACTGCGACTCGTCGGCCGCGAGCAGCAGCAACAGCCCGTCGAGATCCTGCGGCTTGCCGACGCGCCGGCGCGGCAGCATCGACTGCAGCTTCTGGCCTTGTTCGGTTTCCCACAGGTAGTGATTGATTTCGGTGTCGATATAGCCTGGGCAGATCGCGTTCACGTTGATCCCGTGACGCCCCCATTCGAGCGCCATCGCCCGCGTCATCTGCACGACGGCCGCCTTGCTCATCGCGTACAGCCCGATCTGCGGAAACACGCGCAGCCCGGCCACCGATGCGATGTTGATGATCCGGTACGGCGGCTTGCCGTTGCCGTTCGCGCGCATCATCATGCGCTTCGCGACTTCCTGCGCGACGAAGAATGCGCCGCGCGTGTTGGTGTCGAACACGAACTCGAAATCGGCCGGCGTCACGTCGACGAGCTTCTGCATCGTCGACACGCCCGAATTGTTCACGAGGATGTCGATCGTGCCGGCTTCCGTCTCGGCGTGCGCAACGGCCGCCTTGATGCTCTGCACGTCCGTCACGTCGAGCGACACGACATGCGCGGCGCCGCCCTCCGCCTCGATCTCCGCGCGCAGTTCCTTCAGGCGCTCGACCCGGCGGCTCGCCAGCACGACCTTCGCGCCGGCCTGCGACAGCACCTGCGCGAAGCGTTGCCCGAGGCCGCTCGATGCGCCGGTAACCAGCGCGACCTTGCCTTCCAGATTGATCGATCGACCCATTGCACATCCCCTTTCGATGTCGTTTGCCGCGGCGGATGCCCGCTCGAGCAGCATAACCCTAGCACAGAAAATAGAACGATCGTGCTAATCTAGCGCCGCGCTGTTGCGGCAAGCGTTTCGTTTCGCAGACAATACGCTCCCGAATAAAAGCATTCTAACGGTTAGAGGAACGCCAATGACCCCCGCAAGCCTCATCGAGCAATACGGCCCGCGCGAATCGATGGAATACGACGTCGTGATCGTCGGCGGCGGCCCCGCCGGGCTGTCGGCGGCGATCCGGCTCAAGCAGCTGGCCGCCGAGAAAGGCGCCGAGATCGGCGTGTGCGTGCTCGAGAAGGGTTCCGAGATCGGCGCGCACATCCTGTCGGGCGCGGTGATGGACCCGCGCGCGATCACCGAGCTGTTCCCCGACTGGAAGGAACGCGGCGCGCCGCTCACCGTCGAGGTGACCGAGGACCGCTTCCTGTTCCTGTCCGAGCAGAGCGCGGTCACGACGCCGAACTGGGCGTTGCCCGACAACTTCAAGAATCACGGCAACTACGTGATCTCGCTGGGCAACGTCACGCGCTGGCTCGGCACACAGGCCGAAGCGCTCGGCGTCGAGATCTTCCCCGGCTTTCCGGCCGCGGAGATCCTCTACAACGACGACGGCTCGGTGAAGGGCGTCGCCACCGGCAACATGGGCGTGGGCAAGGACGGTGAGCCGACCGAGAACTTCCAGCTCGGCATGGAACTGCACGCGAAGTACACGCTGTTCGCCGAAGGCTGCCGCGGTCATCTGGGCCGCCAGCTGATCTCGAAGTTCAAGCTCGACGCGAACGCGGATCCGCAAGCGTACGGGATCGGCATCAAGGAGCTGTGGGAAATCGATCCGGCGAAACACAAGCCGGGCCTCGTGATCCACACGGCCGGCTGGCCGCTGAAGTCGGATACCTACGGCGGCTCGTTCCTGTACCACATGGACAACAACCAGGTCGTGGCCGGCTTCGTGGTTGGGCTTGGCTACACGAACCCGTACCTGTCGCCGTTCGAGGAGTTCCAGCGCTACAAGACGCATCCGTCGATCCGCGCATTCCTCGAAGGCGGCAAGCGCGTGTCGTACGGTGCACGCGCGATCACCGCGGGCGGGCTGCTGTCGCTGCCGAAGACGGTGTTCCCGGGCGGCGCGCTGATCGGCGACGATGCGGGCTTCCTGAACGCATCGCGCATCAAGGGCAGCCACGCGGCGATCAAGACCGGCATGCTGGCCGCCGACGCGGCGTTCGATGCGGTGCAGGCCGGCCGCCAGTCGGACGAGCTGCACGCCTACCCGGACGCGTTCCAGCAGTCGTGGCTGTACACCGAGCTGTACCGCGCGCGCAACTTCAAGCAGTGGATGGCCAAGGGGCTGTACCTCGGCACGCTGATGGTCGGGCTCGAGCAGAAGGTGATGGGCGGCAACGTGCCGTGGACGCTGCACCACAAGCATGCGGACCACGAGATGCTGAAGCCCGCGTCGCAATGCACGCCGATCGAGTATCCGAAGCCGGACGGCAAGCTGACGTTCGACCGGCTGTCGTCGGTGTTCATCTCGAACACGAACCACGAAGAGAACCAGCCGGCGCACTTGACGCTGAAGGACGCGAGCGTGCCGGTGAACGTGAACCTGCGCACCTACGCGGGGCCGGAGGGACGGTTCTGCCCGGCGGCGGTATACGAGTTCGTGAAGAACGACGACGGCAGCGACCGCCTCGTGATCAACGCGCAGAACTGCGTGCACTGCAAGACCTGCGACATCAAGGACCCGACGCAGAACATCGTGTGGGTCACGCCGGAAGGCGGTGGCGGGCCGAATTATCCGAATATGTAAGCTGCCGGAAGACGCCGCATCGCGCGGCGTTTTTTTCGTCGGTACGACGTCCGCGGGTCGCGAGCGCGCGCGGGGGCAATGCCTCGCGCGCGCACTGCTGACCGCCCGTCAGCGCGCTGCGATTCTCCGACGGAAATGCTCGGTACCCGCGACGATCTTGTCGAGCACCGCGTCGAGCGCCCAGAACCGCTCGCGTACGTCGTAATCGATTACGCGGCAGCGAATCGACTCGAAGGTGCCGATCCGCTGGTGATAGATTTTCGCGAGCGCCGGATAACCCAGCGCTTCGGACACCGCCGACACCACCAGGAACGTCGCCAATTCTTCGGCGAGCGCCGGATCCGAATCGCCCTGCGTGCGCAGCCACTGATACAGATCGGGATGGAAGTTGGTGAACACGCCGTTGAAGCCGGCGGACCCCGCCTTCATCGCATCCCAGGCGATTGCGGCGTTCGCGTTCAGGACCTTCAGCGGCGACCCGGCGGCGAGCGCCACGCGCCGCTTCACCGTTTCCAGGTCGCAGCTCACGTCCTTGAGCATCACGAAGCGGCCGGTATCGATGCACGCACGCAGTTCGTCATCGGAGAGCAACCGTCGATAAGGCGCCGGACATTCGTACAGGCCGAGCGGCAGATCCGACGGCAGCCGGGCGAGCAGCGCGTGAAGATGGTCCAGAAACGCGGCGCTGCCCTTGCGCTGCGGATCGAGATGGTTCGTCACGAGCACGACGCCCTGCGCACCCGATTCGGCCGCCGCGCACAGCTCGGCGACCTGCGAATCGAGATCGTCGCTGATATGGCCGGACGCGACGACGGGCACGCGCCCGGCCACGCGATCGACGACGAAACGCGCGAGTTCCGCCCGTTCGGCCAGACTCAGGAATTGCATCTCGCTCGACTGCGCGACCGCGAACAGCGCATCCGAGCCGTGCGCCAGATACCACTCGATGAGTCGCTCGAGCCCGGCATAGTCGATCGCGCCAGCATCGTCGAACGGTGTCAGCATCACCGGCACGATCCCCTCGATGGCCGCGGTCGACTGCTGATGGTGTTGCATCTTTTTCTCCTTGCTTCAGTAAATACGCGGTGTGACCGCGACGCTCAGGCCGGCAGCGGTCCGGGCGCGGCGCTGGCCGCCTGCTCGGGAATCGGCTTGCGCACCAGCAGCAGGTAAGCCATCGCACCGGCGAACGCGATCGCCGCGGCCGTCAGCAGCGCCGGCACGAACGACCACTTCTGCGCGATGACGCCCGTCAGGATCGGCGCGAGTGCACCGCCGATGAAACCGCCAAAATTCTGGATCGCGCCGAGCGATGCGACGCGGCTCGGCGGCGCGGCGGCCGTCGCGAGCGCCCACGAACACGCGGATGCCGCATTCGCGAGAAAGATCACGACCGAAATGCATGCGAGCGCAACGGTATTGCTCTGCACGAGCGCGGCCGGAATCGTGAACGCGACCATCCCGAGCATCGCGACGACCACCGCATTGCGCCGGCTCACGACCGGCGAGCGGCTGCGGCGCGTGACAAAATCGGACAGCCAGCCGGCGACGAGCGAACCGACGAAGCCGCACAGGAACGGCACCGACGCCGCAAACCCGGTGCGAATGAGGCTCATGTGACGCTCCATCGTCAGGTATCCCGGCAGCCACGTCAGGTATACCCAGTTCAGATACACGGAACCGAAGAATCCGATCAGCATGCCCCACGTCGTGCCGTGCGAGAACAGGCTACGCCAGTCGGCGAAAGTCAGCTTCGGCGCGGCGGCGGCAGTCTGCGCATCGGCATCGAGATACCCGCGTTCCGCCGCACTCAACTGCGCGCGAGCCGGATCGCGGTACAGCGCGAACCAGACGACGGCAACGACGAGACCGAGCGCACCGGTCGCGACGAACGCCAGGCGCCAGTCGAACGACGCGACGAGCACCGACAGCAGCAACGGTGCGAGCGCGGTGCCAAGCGGCGACGCCGCATTGAAGATGCCGGTCGGCGTACCGCGCGCGCGCAGCGGAAACCAGTTGCTCACGACCCGCGCGGCCGACGGGAACTGCGGCGCCTCGCCGATACCGAGCACGATGCGCGCGACGATGAACCAGCCGAAGGTCGACACCATGCCGCCCGCTGCCTGCGCGATCGACCAGACGATCAGCCCGACGCCGAGCAGCCGGCGCGGACCGATGCGATCGACCAGGCCGCCCACCGGAAACTGGCACAGCGCATAGCTCCACGAGAATGCCGACAGCAGCAGGCCCATCTGCGAAAGCGACAGTCCGAGATCCGCACGGATTGCCGAGCTCGCGACGGCCAGCGTGCCTCGGTCGAGATAATTGACGATCCCGCTCACCATCAGCAGCGCGAGCGCGATACGTTGTCCGCGTCGGATACCGGGCGGCGCGGCCGGAACAGCGTGGTTTTCGTTCATTGCAGTTGTCTCCATGTTTCTGATGGGTGCCGGCTCAGCCGGCTGTTCCGTCGTCGCGGAATCTATGCGGTCGTGTGCTGCACTTCCTCGCGGGTCGGAATCGACGTCTGCGCGCCGTGGCGCGTGACGCTGATCGCGGCAGCCCGCTGGCCGAACGCGATGGCATCGTCCATTGACGCACCGCCCGCCCGGGCGGCCGCGAACCCGCCGACGAACGTGTCGCCGGCCGCCGTCGTATCGACGGCCGTCACTGCCAGCGCCGGGTGGCGGCCGTTGCCCGCGCTGCCGCGCCAGCAGACGCCGCGCGCGCCGAGCGTGACCAGCACATTGCCGGCGCCCTTCGCGTGCAATGCGTCTGCGGCGCGCACTGCCGAGGCGTCGTCGCCGACCGTGATGCCGGTCAGCGACTCCGCTTCCGTTTCGTTGACGACGAGGTACTCGAGCCGCGCCAGCAACGCGTCGGACAGCGGCCGCGCGGGCGCAGGATTGAGCAGCACCGGCGTGCCGCAGGCGCGCGCACGGTCGATCGCGCGCACCACGGTTTCCATCGGCACCTCGAGCTGGCACACCATCAGCGCCGCGCCGGCGATCGCGTCGCGCGCCGCGTCGATCGTTGCGGCATCGAGGCGCGCGTTCGCACCGGGCACGACGACGATACTGTTCGCCCCGCTCGCATCGACCGTGATCGTCGCGACGCCGGTTGCTGCGCCGTCGATCCGGTGTACGTGCGTCAGGTCGATGCGTTCTGCCGCAAGCGCGTCGTGCAGGCGCGCGCCGAACGCATCGTTGCCGACGCAGCCGATCATCGCGACCGAGGCGCCCAGGCGCGCGGCCGCCACCGCCTGATTCGCGCCCTTGCCGCCGGAGACCGTCCGAAACGCGGTGCCGAGCAGCGTTTCGCCCGGCACGGGCAGCCGCGGCGCGTGCGTGACGAGGTCGACGTTGAGGCTGCCGACGACCGCGATTCTGGGGAATTCAGCGTGGTCTTTCATGCAATGTAACCGCTTACATTTGCGACGGATAAAATCGCCGAACGGGCCGGCGTCGACGAAAAATTTGCGGTGATGCGATTCGAAGATGTGTCTGACATAATGCGGGCTGGCATCAGGATAGCGCTTACATTCTCACAGGCAGCACGCGAGATGCAAGCACGACCACGACGAACCGAGGGTAAACGATGGCACTTTGGACCACTTGCGCATGGCGCGCCGCGCCGGCGGCCGCGAGCCGCCGATGAGCACGCCCTCTTCCGGCGGCGGCGCGGCGCGCGCACGCCGCGGCAGCGGCCGCTCGGTGCTCGGGGACGTCGCGAAACTCGCCGGCGTGTCGACCGCGACCGTTTCGCGCGTGTACAACGATCCCGGCAAGGTGTCGGCCGACGTGCAGCAGCGCGTGCGCGACGCGGCGCGCACGCTGAACTGGATCCCCAACGCGGCCGGTCGCGCACTCGCTTCCACGCGCACCCACATTACGGGCGCGATCATCCCGACGCTCGACGACCAGGTGTTCGCGTCCCAGGTCGCCGGCATGCAGGCGGTCATGGCCGAGCACGGCATCACGCTGTTCCTGGGCTGCTCGAATTACGATCCGGCGCAGGCGCTCGCGCAGGTGCGTGCGATGCTGTCGCGCGGCGTCGAAGCGGTGTCGCTGGTCGGTGAAGCCTATCCGGCGGAAGTCTTCGAACTGCTCGACCTGCATCGGGTGCCCTATGTCGTCACCTACGCCTACCGCGACGACAGCCCGCATTGCTGCATCGGCTTCGACAACCGCGCGGCCTTCGCTCGGCTCACCACGCATCTGCTCGACCTCGGCCATCGCGATTTCGCGATCATCATGCAGCCGTCCGCGGACAACGACCGCGTGCAGGCGCGCCTGCGTGGCATTCACGAGACGCTGGCCGCTCGCGGCCTCGCGGTGCGGCCAGTCCATCAGCACGAGGGGCCGGCGACGATCGCGTTCGGGCGCGCGAGCCTGCGCGCCATTGCGGACAGCGGGCCGACGCGCCCGACGGCCGTGATCTGCGGCAACGATGCGCTGGCGCTGGGCGCGCTGCTGGAGGCGCAGGCGATGGGCATCGCGGTGCCGTCGGAACTGTCGATCACCGGTTTCGACGACGTTGCGCTCGCCCGCGAAATCCGGCCGGCCCTGACGACGATGTGGGTCGACACCGATGCGATCGGCCGCAAGGCCGCGCGTGCATTGCTCGACGCACTCGAGCATGGCGCAGTCGGGCCCGGTTGCGCGGTGCTGCCGGAGCTGCGGGTGCGTGAATCGGCCGCGCCGCCGCATTCCGAGGCCCCATGAAAACGGGGCGCCCCAGGCGCCCCGCTTCACCTCGCATCGAGCGCGCCGGCGGCTGCCGGCGCCCCCGTATCAGGTCGCGCTGCCGGCGATCTTCGGCGTCGACGTCTTGACGTCGCCGCACTGCGCGCGATGACGCAGCGCATGGTCGATCAGCACCAGCGCGAGCATCGACTCGGCGATCGGCGTCGCGCGAATGCCGACGCACGGATCGTGGCGGCCGAAGGTCTCGACGATCGCTTCTTCGCCGGCCTTCGTGATCGAGCGGCGCGGCGTGCGGATGCTCGACGTCGGCTTGATCGCGATCGACACGGTGACGTCCTGCCCGGTCGAAATCCCGCCGAGCACGCCGCCCGCATGGTTGCCGACGAAGCCGGCCGGCGTCAGCTCGTCGCCGTGCACCGACCCGCGCTCGGCGACGCTGGCGAAGCCCGCGCCGATCTCGACGCCCTTCACCGCGTTGATGCTCATCATCGCCTTCGCGATGTCGGCGTCGAGCCGGTCGAACACCGGCTCGCCCCAGCCGACCGGCACGCCCGACGCGACCACGTCGATGCGCGCGCCGATCGAGTCGCCGTCCTTGCGCAGTGCGTCCATGTACGCCTCGAGCTCCGGCACAATCGCCGCATTCGGCGCGAAGAACGGGTTCTCGCGCACGTGCGACCAGTCGACGAACGGCACGTCGATTTCGCCGAGCGCGCTCATACAGCCGCGCACCTCGACGCCGAAGCGCTCGCGCAGCCACTTCTTCGCGACCGCGCCCGCGCCGACGATCGGCGCGGTGAGACGGGCGGACGAGCGGCCGCCGCCGCGGTAGTCGCGGATGCCGTACTTCTGCCAGTACGTGTAGTCGGCATGACCGGGGCGGAACGTCTCGACGATGTTGCCGTAGTCCTTGCTGCGCTGATCGGTGTTGCGGATCAGCAGCGCGATCGGCGTGCCGGTCGTCACGCCTTCGAACACGCCCGACAGGATCTCGACTTCGTCGGCCTCCTGGCGCTGCGTCACGTGCCGCGACGTGCCGGGCTTGCGGCGGTCAAGCTCGGCCTGGATGTCGGCTTCGGTGAGGCTCATTCCCGGCGGGCAGCCGTCGATCACGCAGCCGATCGCGGGACCGTGCGATTCGCCGAAGGTCGTGACAGTGAAAAGCGTGCCGAGGGTATTGCCGGACATGATGGAACCGCCCAAAGAGAAATGACGCAAACCGATGCGCTGCCGCAACCGCTGGCGCGCCGATCGTTTGCCGGTCGAGAAAATGAGGTAAACCGCTATTATGCCAGCCGTCCCGCGCGCGCGGGACGCCGGGCGGTTCGGCGCGCATGCGCCGGCCGCGGATACGGCGCGGCATGCGCGGGCGCGTGCGGCCGACCGGTAGCGCGCCCGCCATCACGGCCGCGCGCTCACCGACGGCGCGCCGCCCCTACTTCCGCGCGCCGCGCAGCTCGGTCACCGCGGCCTGCAGCGCCTGCGGCGTGGCGACCGACGCCGCCATCGGCTCGCCGACCGCGAGCGTGAGCCGGCTCATCACGCCGCGCTTGATCGGCCGCGGCATCCGCGCATCGGTATGGCGCGAGAAGTAGCTGCCCCACAGCCCGCGCAGCGCCATCGGAATCACCGGCACCGGCCTGCGCGTGAGGATCTCGGTGATCCCGTGGTGGAACGTGTTGATGTCGCCCGTCTTGGTCAGCTTGCCTTCCGGAAAGACGCACACGAGCTCGCCGTCCTTCAGCGCAGCCTCGCACGCGTCGTACGCGCGCGCGAGCATGTCCGGATCCTCGTGGCGCGGCGCGATCGGAATCGCCTTCGCGTGCCGGAACACCCAGCTCGCGAACCGCGTCTTGAAGATCCGGTGATCCATCACGAAGCGGATCGGCCGCGGGCTCGCCGCGGCCAGCACGAGCGCGTCGACGTAGCTGACGTGATTGCACACCAGCACGGCCGCGCCGTCGTCGGGAATCCGCTCCGCATGCACGAGGCGGATCCGGTAGAACGTATGCACCAGCACCCATGCGACGAAGCGCAGCAGGAACTCGGGCACGAGCAGGTAGATATACGTCGCGACCGCGACGTTGAGCAGCGCGGTCACGAGAAACAGCCCGGGGATGTCGACGCCCGCCTTGGTCAGCCCCATCGCCATCAACGCCGACAAAATCATGAACAGCGCATTGAGGATGTTGTTCGCGGCGATGATGCGCGCTCGATGGGTCGGCGCGCTGCGGCTCTGGATCAGCGCATAGAGCGGCACGCTGTAGAAGCCGCCGAACATCGCGAGCAGGAACAGGTCGGCCAGGATGCGCCAGTGGCGCGCGCCGGCCAGGAATTCGCCGACCGACAGCAGATGACCGGGCGACGGCATGGCATGGCTCGCGAAGTACAGCTCGATCGCGAACACGCTGATGCCGATCGAGCCGAGCGGCACGAGCCCGATCTCGACGCGGCGCTGCGACAGCCGCTCGCACAGCAGCGAACCGAGGCCGATCCCGACCGAGAACGTCGCGAGCAGCACGGTGACGACGTCGGGGCTCGCGGACAGCACGTCCTTCGCGAAATTGAAGAACGACGTGAGGAAGGTCGCGCCGACGAACCACAGCCACGAGATGCCGAGCAGGCTCAGGAATACGGTGCGGTTCTGTCGCGCGAGCGCGAGGTTGCGCCAGGTTTCGCTGAACGGGTTCCAGTTGATCACGAGATCGGGCTGCGGCGCGGGCGTCGGCGGCACGCGCTGCGCGACGAGGCGCCCTGCCAGCGCGATCGCGACGACGCTCACCGCGAGCACGCGCTCGCCGCTGCCTTCGATGCCGGCGGCCGCGCCGCCGATGATCGTGCCGATCAGGATCGCGACGAACGTGCCCATTTCGACGAGGCCGTTGCCGCCGACGAGCTCGTGCTCGCCGAGATGCTGCGGCAGGTACGAATACTTGACCGGGCCGAACAGCGTCGAGTGCATCCCCATCATGAACGTGCACAGATACAGCAGCGCCGCACTGTGCGTGACGAAGCCGGCCGCGCCGACGAGCATCAGCACGATCTCGAAGGTCTTCACGAAACGCGTGAGCGTCGCCTTGTCGTACTTGTCGGCGATCTGGCCGGAGGTGGCCGAGAACAGCACGAACGGCAGGATGAAGATCGCGGAAATGAGGAACGCGGCCGTCTTCGCGTCGACGCCGGAAAAGCGTGCGGTGTGATACGTGACGAGCGACGTGAAGCCGATCTTGAACACGTTGTCGTTCAACGCGCCGAGGAACTGCGTCGTGAAGAACGGCGCGAAACGGCGCTCGCGCAACAGGTCGAACTGCGATGCGTGGGCGCGCCGTTCGCCGCGCGTCGCTGAAGAGACTTGCGTGTGATCGCTCATGCGGAATACGCGCGCATCGTCTGGGCGAAGCTGCGCGGGCCTCGTGTTGTCGTTGAAAAAACGGCGGCGCAGGCTGAACCTGCGCCGCCGCGCGCCGAATGGCAGCGCCCGCGTGCGATGCACCGGGCGCGACGTGTCACGGCTTCTGTGCTTCGGCTTCCGATTCCGGCCAGTCGCGGATGTAGGCCTTCAGCATCCGGTTCTCGAAACTCTGCGCCTCGACGACCGTCTTCGCGACGTCGTAGAACGAGATGACGCCCATCAGCACCTTCTTGTCGAGCACCGGCATGTAGCGCGCGTGGCGCTCGAGCATCATCCGGCGCACTTCGTTCACGTCGGTCTCCGGCGTGCAGGTGAGCGGCTCGTCCATCACCTTGCGCACCTGTACGTCGCCGATCGCGCCGCCGTTCACGTGCAGGCGCTGGATGATCTCGCGGAACGTGAGCATCCCGACCAGATCGCCGTACTCCATCACGACGAGCGAGCCGATGTCGTGCTCGGCCATCGTATCGACCGCTTCGCGCAGCGGCTTATCGGGCGTCACGGTAAACAACGTGTTGCCCTTCACTTTCAGAATATCGCTGACGCGCATCGTGGTTCCCTCGAGCTTGAATGCAAATCCGCTTTCGATCCTATCGGAAAGCCTGTCAAAAGGAAAGCGCAGGGGTAAGGCGCAGGGCCGCGCGGCTTGCGGCCGCCGGCGGCCCGCCGCACAATGGCGCCATGAACGGCGACCCGAGGAGACGGCCATGGCGCATACGCATTCGGAACAATTCGCCAGCTTCGCTGATTTCTATCCGTATTACCTGAACGAACACCAGAACGCGACGTCGCGGCGGCTGCACTTCATCGGCTCGCTCGGCGTGATCGGCTGTGTCGCGATGGCGGTCGCGACCGGTCGCTGGCCGTGGCTGCCGGCGGCCGTCGTGTGCGGTTACGGCTTCGCATGGATCGGGCACTTCTTCTTCGAGAAGAACCGCCCTGCCACGTTCCGGCATCCGGTCTACAGCCTGATGGGCGACTGGGTGATGTTCAAGGACATCTGCGTCGGCAAGATCCCGCTGTAACGCACGCCTTCCGGCGCGGCGTCACGCCGTTTTCGGCGGACGCGCGTGCGGGTCGGGCGCCGCGCCGGCGAGCGAGCCGGACGCCGGCGCGGCCGGCTGCGCGCCATCGGCCGCGCGCGCGGCGATCAGCGACGCGAGCGACACGTCGAAGCGATCGTTCGACAGCACGTCGAGCAGCGCCGCGCCTTCGACGTGGCTGCTACGCCGCTGCAGCTGATAGGTCAGCTCGGTCCGGTCGATCACCAGCACGTCGAACAGCTGCGCGAGCGTCAGACGATCGGGGTTCGCCAGCAGGATGTAGCGCGGCGCCTGGTCGCCGCCCTCCAGCCGCGCGATCCATTCGCGCTCCTCCATCGTCAGCAGCAGCCGCTGCGCGGTCTCCATGTCGCAGCGCAGCATGGTCGCGAGCCGCGGCGCCGTGCAGCCCGGCCTGCCGGCCGCGCGCGCCTCGGCGAGCCGCGCGAGCAATTCGAGCGCGTCGAGCAGATCGCTGCCCGGATAATGGATGCGATGAAACTGGCCGACACGGATCGCCGGCAGCGCGGACGCGACCATCGCGCCGAGCAGCGCGATGAACCAGCTCAGGTACACCCACAGCAGGAACACGGGCAGCGCCGCGAATGCGCCGTAGACGGCCGTATAGGTCGGAATGCGCCGCACGTAATAGCCGAAGCCGCGCTTCGCCAGCTCGAACGCGACGGCCGCGAACAGGCCGCCGATCACCGCGTCGCGCCACGCGACCGTGCAGTTCGGCAGGTACACGTACAGCAGCGTGAACGCGAGCACCGTGAGCGGCAGCGACGCGAGCGCGAGCAGCCATTCGATGATCGACGTCGACGGCGCGGCGCCGGTGAACGCCAGCGACTGCGTGAACAGATACGACGACAGCGACAGGCTCACGCCGAACAGCAGCGGCCCGAGCGTGATCAACGCCCAGTACGCCAGCACGCGCTGCGCGAACGGCCGCGGCTTGCGCACGCGCCAGATCAGGTTGAACGCGGACTCGATGGTCATCATCGTCATCACCGACGTGACGACCAGCACGATCAGGCCGGCCGTCGTCAGCCCCTTGGCCTTGGCCGCGAACTGGTTCAGGTACTTGAAGATCTGCACGTTGAACTGCGCGGGCATCAGGTGATCGGCGAGGAAGCCCTGCAGCGAGATCTGGAACGACGCGAACATCGGGAACGCGGTGAACAGCGCGAACGCGACCGTCACGAGCGGCACGAGCGCGAGCATCGTCGTGAACGTGAGGCTGCCCGCGACCTGCGGGATGCGGTCCTCGGCGCTGCGCCGCGCGGCGAACTGCGCGAGACGCTTGAGGGTGTCGAGATCGACGGCCAACTTCGGCAAACGTTTTCTCCTTGTCGATGCCGCGCGCCCGGCGGCGCGCGCCGCCGCCGCGCTGCGCGACGACTTCAGCCCCTATAATAGCCGCTCGATCCAGCAGGGGCCGACTGCACCGGGCACGCGCGCGGCCGCACGGGGCTCCGCCGCCCATGAAAGACATCCTCGTCCTCTATTACAGCCGTCACGGCGCCACGCGCGAACTCGCGCTCGCGATCGCGAGCGGCATCGACAGCGTGCCGGGCATGCAGGCGCGCATCCGCACCGTGCCGCCCGTGTCGACGGTGTGCGAAGCCACCGCTCCCGACATCCCCGACGACGGCCCGCCGTATGCCGAACTGCGCGATCTCGAAGAATGCGTGGGCCTCGCCCTCGGCTCGCCCACCCGCTTCGGCAACATGGCCGCCGCGCTCAAATATTTCCTCGACGGCACCACGCCGCAATGGTTGTCCGGTGCGCTGGCCGGCAAGCCGGCCAGCGTGTTCACGTCGACCGGCAGCCTGCACGGCGGCCAGGAGTCGACGCTGCTGTCGATGATGCTGCCGCTGCTGCATCACGGGATGATGATCGTCGGCATTCCGTACACCGAATCCGCCCTCAGCACGACGCGCACCGGCGGCACGCCGTACGGCGCGTCGCACGTGTCGCCGCACGAGCGCAGCGCCGCCGGCGGGCTGTCGGCCGACGAGAAGACGCTCGCGGCGTCGCTCGGCGTGCGGCTGGCCCGCGCGGCCGCGGCCCTGGCCGCCGCCGAGGCCGCATGAGCGGCCCCACGCCCGCGCGCGCCGCAGTCGCGGCCCGGCCGAGCTACGCGCTGGCCGCGGCCGCATGCCTCGCCGCGCTGATCGTGCTCTCGCTCGCATGGGAACTGTGGCTCGCGCCGCTGCGCCCAGGCGGCTCGGCGCTGCTGCTCAAGGCCGTGCCGCTCGCGCTCGCGCTACCCGGCGTGTGGCGGCGTAACATCTATACGCTGCAATGGGCGAGCATGCTGATCCTCGTCTATTTCGCCGAAGGCGTCGTGCGCGGGATGTCCGACCGCGGGCTGTCCGCGACGCTCGGCTGGTGCGAGACCGCGCTCGCCGTCGGCTTCTTCGTGGCGGCGCTCGCCTACGTCGCGCCGTTCAAGCGCGCGGCGAAAAAACAGCGCGCCGCGTCCTGACCCTTACGCGACCGAACGTGATGATTCCTTCCGAAGCTTTCGTATCCGCCTGCCGCGACGCGATCGGCGCCGCGCACGTGCTGACCGACCCGCACGATACCGAGCCGTTCCTGACCGACTGGCGCCGCCGCTACAAGGGCAGCGCCTGCGCGGTGCTGAAGCCGGCGGATACCGCCGAAGTCGCGGCCCTCGTGCGGCTCGCGAACACCCACGGCGTCGCGCTCGTGCCGCAAGGCGGCAACACCGGCCTGGCCGGCGGCGCAACGCCCGATGCGAGTGGCAGCCAGGCCGTGTTGAGCGTCGCACGCCTGAACCGCGTGCGCGCGTTCGATCCGCACAACAACACGATCACCGTCGAAGCCGGCGTGATCCTGGCCGACGTGCAGGCGCGCGCCCGCGAAGGCGGCCGGCTGTTCGCGCTGAGCCTCGCCGCCGAAGGCAGCTGCACGATCGGCGGCAACCTGTCGACCAACGCGGGCGGCACTGCCGTCCTGCGCTACGGCAACGCGCGCGAGCTGTGCCTCGGCCTCGAGGTCGTGACGCCGCAGGGCGAGATCTGGGACGGCCTGCGCGGGCTGCGCAAGGACAACACCGGCTACGATCTGCGCGACCTGTTCATCGGCGCGGAAGGCACGCTCGGGATCATCACGGCCGCGGTGATGAAGCTGCATCCGCTGCCGGCCGCGCAAGTCACCGCGCTCGCCGCGCTCGAATCGCCGCACGCGGCGCTCGACTTCCTCGCGCTCGCGCAGCGTGCGGCCGGCCCGCTGCTGACCGGCTTCGAACTGATGTCGGATTTCTGCATGCAGCTCGTCGGCAAGCACTATCCGCAGCTGCGCTACCCGTTCGAGCGCACGCATGCGCAGACGGTCCTGCTCGAACTGTCGGACAACGAGAGCGAAGCCCACGCGCGCACGCTGTTCGAAACGCTGATGGAGCAGGCGTTCGACGCCGGGCTCGTGGTCGATGCGGTCGTCGCGGAGAATCTCGCGCAATCGCGCGCGTTCTGGGATCTGCGCGAACACATCCCGCTCGCGCAGGCCGACGAGGGCCTCAACATCAAGCACGACATCGCCGTGCCGATTTCGTCGATCGCCCGCTTCATCGACGAAACCGACGCCGCGATCCAGCAGGCCGCGCCCGGCGCGCGGATGGTCACGTTCGGCCATCTCGGCGACGGCAATCTGCACTACAACGTGCAGACGCCGGCCGGCGGCGATCCGAAGGCGTTCCTCGCGCAATTCCAGACGCCGATCAACCGTATCGTCTACGACAACGTGCATCGTCACCGCGGCACGATCAGCGCGGAACACGGGATCGGCCAACTGAAGATCGACGATGCGCAGCGCTACAAGTCGCCGGTCGAAACGGCGCTCATGCGAACGCTGAAGACCGCGCTCGACCCGCGCGGGCTGATGAACCCCGGCAAGGTGCTGCGCTGAACCCATTCAATCCGGAGCGACGCCCATGAGAGTTCGCGTGCTGTCCGACCTGCATCTCGAGAGCAACCAGCCCGACGCGATCGCGCATGCCGAGGCGGATCTCGTCGTGCTGGCCGGCGACATCCACAACCACGCGGAAGGCCTGCGCTGGGCCGCCGAGACGTTCGACGCGCGCGTGCCGGTGATCTACGTGCCCGGCAACCACGAGTATTACGACGGGGAATTCGGCGCGCTGGAAACCGCGATGCGCGACGCCGCGCGCACGCTCGACAACGTGCATTACCTGAACAACGGGCTCTACGTCGACCCGGCACAGCGCTTTCGCGTGCTCGGCACGACGTTATGGACCGATTTCTCGCTGTTCGGCGCCGACGACGCGAGCATTGCCCGCGCGACCGAAGCCGGCATGCGCGTGATGCTCGATTTCAAGGGATTGATTCAGGTGACGTGGCCGCACGAGGCTTCGACGCGGCCCGGCGACGCCCCGCAGCGCGATTTCACGCCGGCCGACGCGATCGCGCTGCACCGGCACAGCCGCGCGTGGCTCGCGGCCCGGATCGCGACGCCGTTCGCGGGCCGCACGATCGTCGTCACGCATCATGCGCCGCATCTGCGCTCGCTGGCACAGCGGTACGAGGAGGATCTTGCTTCGGCGGGATTCGTGACGGACCTGGCGGAACTCGTGCGGCCGCCGGTCGACCTGTGGGTCCACGGCCACACGCATACGTCGTTCGATTACGTGACCGACAGCGGCACGCGCGTGGTGTGCAACCCGCGCGGCTATATCCGTCGCCGCACCGGCGAACTCGAGAACCCCGCGTTCGCGTGGGAT
>NZ_PQMX01000053.1:0-43740 GCF_004368385.1 Burkholderia sp. B10
TCGCGCGTACGCTGCATCTGGAGGTCGACGATCTGTTCCCGATCGCCGAAGTGCTGCAGTACCTGGGCTTTGCCGACGTGCGCGAAGGCGACGTGTTCCTGACGCCGCCGGGCCGCGTGTTCGCCGAATTCGGCACGCAGGAACGCAAGCTGATGTTCGCCGATCATTTGCTCAAGCACGTGCCGCTCGCCGCGCGGATCAAGAAGGTGCTGAACGAACGGCCGGGCCATCGCGCGCCGCGCGTGCGCTTCGAGCAGGAGCTGGAGGATTTCCTGTCCGACGGCGCGGCCGAGGAAACGCTCGACGCGGTGATCGACTGGGGGCGTTACGGCGAGATCTTCTCGTACAACGACCAGACCGAAATCTTCAGTCTCGAGGACGTCGAGTCCTGATTCGCCAGGCCGGGCCGCGCGGCCCGGCACACCGCAGCGCGGCGGCGTCCGACCGCCGCGCCGCGCAACATCACTGCAGCGCGCCCCAGCGGTCCACGGCCGGTTCGGCCGACGCCCATTTCCATTGCTTGCCTTGCTGGCACGCGTTCGCGAAATACCAGTCGGCCTTGTCGCCATCCTTCACCGAGAACGCGAACTCCTTGCACAGCGCGAGCGCCGTCGAATAGGCGCGCGTCACGCGCACTTCGCCTTCGCCGTTCTCGAGCGGCAGCGTGTTGCTGACCTTCCACGGCTTCGCTTCGCCGACGGCCAGGCTGCCGGCCGCGTTCGCGATCGCGTCCTGCTGGTTCTGGTGAAGCTGTTTCATCGTGCGATTGACGGCTTCGTCGGTCGCCGCCTGCACCGCGATGCCGACACCGATGCCGACGGCCGGGTTCGCGGTCATGAGGCCCGTGGCCGCACCGGCGAGCGCGCCGCTCGCCGCGCCGACCGAGCCGCAGCCCGACAACGCCGCGCTCGCCGCCGCGCACAGCAGGCCGAGCGCCGCGATACGGATCGGGACGCTCATTGCAGCGCGCCCCAGCGTCCGGTGGCGGGCTCGGCCGACGCCCATTTCCACACCGGCCCGTCGCGGCAGATCGTGGCGACGTAGAACGCCGATTGCGCAGCCTTGTCGGCCTTGGCCGGCGTGTCGACGGCGAACACGATCTCCTTGCAGTCGAGCGGGCCGACGCTGATCATCCGGCTGACCGTCACGCGGCCTTGTTCGTCGTCTTCGATCGGAAACGAATGGTGCGTCGACCATGGCGCGACGCCGCCGACCTCGAGCGGGCCGGCAGCCTTCGCGATCTGCTCCTGCGTGTAGCGGTGCGCGACGCGCTGCGTGTACTGCACGCCCGCACGCGCGCCGGCCACGGCGCCGAGGCCGATGCCCGTCGCGACGGCCGCGTTGTTGGTGACCTTGGACGCGATTGCGGCGCCCGCGATACCGGCGCTGGCCGTCGCGCCTTCGCTGTACAGCGAGTTGCAGCCGGACAGTAGTGCGGCCGCGGCGAGCGCGGCCAGTGCGACGCGCGCCGGCATGACCGGGCGCCGCGGTTCGAAACGAATCTTCATCCCTGAGTGCAAGTCCTGTCTGGATGGGCGGCGCCGCATGCGCGCCCCGTGCCGCATCATTGTTTCGCAATTGTCATACGAAAACTGCAAAGCTTTGACAAATCGCGGTGCGACGGCTCGCGCGCGGACGCGCGGCGCTATTGTCGGACAGGCCGCCGGCGCAGGGTCGAATCGTTACAAATTGAAGGTAATTGTTACCTTCGCTCGCAATGAAGCGACCTAGACTCATTGTCTGTGGAATGTTTCAACGACGGCTTCGAGCCGCGCCGACCATGAGACACCCAGCCATGCACCGTTCGAAACGGTTTTCACCTCGGTCGTCCGATACGGGCGCCGAGCGCCCGCCGCCGCAGCCGGACGGGCCAGCGGCGCCGCCGGCCGGCGCGCCCGACGATGCGCCCACCGACGGCGATCACAACCAGGGCGGCGCCCGCCCGGAAGGGCTCGACTATCAGCGCGACCTCGGCCACGAGCAGGACGCTTGATTTCGTCGGCGCATTCCACTGCCGTAGTTCCCGGCATTTCCCGCAACTGAATCGCCGCGCGTCCGCCTGCGGGCGGCCCGCGTCCGCCGCGGCTTGCGCTGCGCGGCGACCTATCGAATCGAGGAGGGAAGTCGCATGAGCAGATTGATCGTGGTATCGAACCGTGTCGCCGCCGGCGAGGACACGCGCCCGAGCGCCGGCGGCCTGGCGGTCGGCGTGATGGACGCGCTGAAGCAAACCGGCGGCGTGTGGTTCGGCTGGAACGGCGAGATCGTCGGGACGCCCGACGCCGCGCCCGCGGTGCGGCGCGACGGCAACGTCACGTATGCGACGCTCGGCCTCACCCGGCGCGACTACGATCAGTACTATCGCGGCTTCTCGAACGCGACGCTGTGGCCGGTATTCCACTACCGAAGCGATCTCGCGCGCTTCGACCGGCAGGAGTACGCGGGCTATCTGCGCGTGAACGCGATGCTCGCCCGGCAGCTCGCCGCGCTGTTGCGGCCCGACGATCTGATCTGGGTGCACGACTATCATCTGCTGCCGTTCGCGCATTGCCTGCGCGAGCTCGGCGTGAAGAACCCGATCGGCTTCTTCCTGCACATCCCGTTTCCGTCGCCCGACATGCTGCGCGTCGTGCCGCCGCACGACGAGCTGGTGAAGTTCATGTGCGCGTACGACATCGCGGGGTTCCAGACCGACGCCGACAAGCGCGCGTTCACCGACTACATCGAGCGGCGCGGGATCGGCACGGCGAGCGACGACGGGATGCTGCATGCGCACGGCCGGGTCGTGAAGGTCGCGGCCTATCCGATCGGCGTGTATCCGGACGCGATTGCCGAGGCGGCCGTCCAGTACGGCGGCCGCAAGCCGGTGAAGATGCTGCGCGATGCGCTCGGCGGCCGCAAGCTCGTGATGAGCGTCGACCGGCTCGACTATTCGAAGGGGCTGGTCGAACGTTTCCAGTCGTTCGAGCGTATGCTCGCCGGCGCGCCGGACTGGCAGGGGCGCGTGTCGTTCGTGCAGATCGCGCCGCCGACGCGCTCCGACGTGCAGACCTACCAGCGCATTCGCGAGACGCTCGAACGCGAGGCCGGCCGCATCAACGGACGCTTCGCGCAACTCGACTGGACGCCGATCCAGTATCTGAACCGCAAGTACGAACGCAATCTGCTGATGGCGTTCTTCCGGATGTCGCAGGTCGGCTACGTGACGCCGCTGCGCGACGGGATGAACCTGGTCGCGAAGGAATACGTCGCATCGCAGGACCCGGCCGATCCCGGCGTACTCGTGCTGTCGGAATTCGCCGGCGCGGCCGCCGAGCTGGGCGGCGCGTTGCTCGTCAATCCGTACGACCACGCGCAGATGGCCGATGCGCTCGCGCGCGCGCTGGCGATGCCGCTCGCCGAGCGGCAGGCGCGCCATGAGGAGAACCTCGCCCAGCTGCGCAACAACGACCTGTCGGTGTGGCGCGACACGTTCGTCGCCGATCTGCGCAGCGTTGCAGCCGCCGCCTCGGTCACCCAGCGCGCGGGCCGGCGGACCGCGCATGTCTGAGCGCGTCGACGGCGAAAGCCTCGACCAGGCGTGCGCGCGCTTCTTCGTCGTCACGGGCGGCCTGGGCTCCGGCAAGACGACCTTGCTCGATGCGCTGGAGCGCAGCGGCTTCGCGCGCTCGCACGAGGCCGGGCGCGGCGTGATTCGCGACCAGATGGCGATCGACGGCCCGGCGCTGCCGTGGCGCGACCGCGCCGCGTTCGCCGAGTTGATGCTGAACTGGGAACTGCGTTCGTACGAGCTGGCGCGACGCGCACGCGGGCCGGTGTTCTTCGATCGCGGCGTGCCGGACGTGCTCGGCTACCTGCGGCTGACGGGCCTCGCGGTGCCCGCGCACGCGGAGGCCGCGGCGCGGCGGTTTCGCTATCACCGGCGCGTGTTCGTCGCGCCGCCGTGGCGCGAGATCTACACGCAGGACGCCGAACGGCGGCAGGATTTCGACGAGGCCGTGCGTACCTTCGACGTGATGGTCGCGTGCTATACGGCGTATGGCTATCGGCCGATCGAGCTGCCGCGCGCGAGCGTGAAGGCGCGCGTGCGGTTCGTGATGGACGCGCTCGACGCCGCGTGAGCGGCGCGAGCGGCGAGCGGCGGCGTCACGCCGCGGTATCGGCCCGCGGCGACGCGATGCGTAGCGTGCTGACCACCGCGGCGACGGCTGCGAAGGCCGCCGCGGCATAGAGCGCGATGGTCGGCCCGTGCTGCGGCGCCACGCCGAAAATCAATGCGACCAGCGCGGCGCCGAGCGTCTGGCCGGTCAGCCGTGCGGTACTGAGCATCCCGCCTGCGCCGCCGCTGCGCTCGCGCGGCGCCGACGACAGCATCGCGCGATTGTTCGGCGACTGGAACAGCCCGAAGCCCGCGCCGCACAGCGCCATCCGCCACACGATGTCGACGGTGCCCGGATGCGCGCCGATCGTCGCCAGCGACAGCAGGCCGGCCGCGAACAGCGCGAGCCCGATGCCGCCGAGGATGCCGGCCGAGTAGCGATCGGACAGCACGCCCGCGAGCGGCGCGGCGAACACGATCACGAGCGGCCACGGCGTCATGTACAACCCGGTTTCGACCTGCGAGAAGCCGAGCGAATGCTGCAGCCAGAACGGCAGCGCGACGAACGCGAGCATCTGCGACGTGAAGGAGGCGACCGACGTGCCGATCGACAGCGCGAACATCGGGATGCGCATCAGGTCGACCGGCAGCAGCGGCGCCGGCTGCGACAACTGGCGCTTCACGAAGAAGTAGCCGATGCCGAGCGCGACCGCGAGTTCGGCCGCGACGTATGCGCGGCTTTCGCCGTGGCCGAGCCCGTCGACGGCCATGATCAGCAGCCCGAACACGCACGCGTTCATCAGCGCGCTCGCAAAGTCGTACGGTGCGTCGTGTAGCGGGTTCGCCGGCAACGCGCGCACGCTGCCGAACACTGCCGCGATGCCGATCGGCACGTTGACCGCGAACAGCCACGGCCACGACGCGAACGACAGGATTGCGGAGGCGACCGTCGGCCCGATCGCCGACGACAGCGCGACCACCATCGCGTTGATCGAGAGCCCGCGTCCGAGCATCGACGACGGGTAGATCATCCGCACGAGCGCCGCGTTCACGCTCATGATGCCGGCCGCGCCGAAGCCCTGGATCACGCGCATCACGGCGAGCGTCGGCAGCGAGCCGGACAGCGCGCAGCCGAGCGACGCCGCGGTGAAAACCGCCAGCCCGGAGATGTAGACGCGGCGATAGCCGATGCGCTCGCCGAGCGATGCGAGCGGCAGCAGCGTGATCGTTACGGCGAGCTGATAGGCGTTGACGATCCAGATCGATGCGGCGTCGGAGGCGTGCAGGTCGCGCGCGATCGTCGGCAGCGCGACGTTCGCGATCGCGCCGTCGAGCACGGCGAGCGTGATGCCCAGTGCGACGCAGACGATCGCCCAGTAGCGTTGCGGAAGCGGCAGGCCGGTATCGGCGTTCATGTCGGGAGCGAAAGCGTGGTTGTCCGCGCGCCCGGGCGCCGGTTGCGTGCGCAACCATGCTCGCGGGCGCTGGCGATGGGGAATGACCCGGCCGGCACGACGGCGCCGAAGCGGGGCCGGTCGAGTGTATCACCGGGCCGCGTTGCGCGACGCCGGCGTACCGAGCCGCTTGCCGGCGCGCGCACTCAGCCTTCGAAGTCGAGCCCGCCGAGCCGTACCAGCGGTTCCGCCTGCGTGCGCGACGCGAGATCGATGTCGCGTGCGCTTTCCCAGGCATTCAGCTTCTTCGGCAGCGCGCTCAGGTAATGTTCGAAGCGCGCCGCGCCGTCGGGCTCCATCAGCCGTTCGATTTCGTCGGTGTCCCAGGTCAGTTCGAGGTTCAGCGGATAGGCGAAGCCGCTGACGTGCTCGTGCGGTGCGCTGCTGATGTGTACGCGGGTCGGTTGGCCGTGGCCGCCATACGGGACGACGTCGGCGTGCACGTGTTCGGCGAAGAAAGCGGCGATCGCGTGCGCGATGCGCGGCGCGAATTCGGTATCGAAACGGCGGGCGGTTTCGGGCTGCATGCGGGGCGTCTCCTGTATGCCGAAAATCGTAGCACGGTAGCGCAGCGTTTCGCTGGGCGCGTGCCCGGTAATCGCGCGTTACCACTTGCTGCATCTATTACGGGCGGGCGCAGCCACAATGCATCGCATTCAGTACCACTTCGCGTGGGAGTCCATCATGAAGAAGATTGCCGCAGTATGTGTGCTCGCCGGTTCGCTCGTCGCGGCGGGGCCGGCCTCCGCGCACGGCCGCGACGGCGGTGCAGTGATCGGCGCGTTGATCGGCGGCGCGGTGCTCGGGGCGATCGTGACGTCGGCGATGAATCCGCCCGTCGCGTATCAGGCGCCGGCTTACCAGCCGCCGACCTACTACCAGGCGCCGGCGTATCAACAGCCCGCTTATCCGGCCTATCAGCAGGCGCAGTATCAGGACGACGGACCGAACTATTGCTACGACCGGTATCAGCGCGCGTATGTGTGCGGCGCGCCGGTGTCGGGCGGGTATGCGCAGCCGGGCGGATGGTGAGCGATTTCACCGCTGCACGCGGCGCCGAGCGGGGCGCGGCGTGCGGCATCACATCGCAGAAGGCGAAAGGCCCTCGCACGATGCGAGGGCCTTTCGTCATTTGATGGGTGGCCGGCGGAGCGCGGGCGGCCGGTGTGAGGATACAAACGGTTGCAATTGCGCGGCGCGACGATCAGTGGCGGTGGCCGCCGCCGTCGCCCGGACCGCGTCCGCCGTCGTTCCAGTCGCCCCGGCGTCCGCCGCCGCGGCCCCAGCCGCCACGGTTGCCCCAGCCGCCGCGGTCGCGGTCCCAGTGGCGGTTGTCGCGGTGTCCGCGATCCCAGTCGCCGCCGCCGCCCCAGATATTGACGGTGCCGTAGACCGGCGCGGCGCCGTAGGCCGGCCCGTAGGCATAGCCGGGATCGGAATAGTACGGCTGCCCGTAGCTGTATCCGGCGTCCGGGGCGACGACGCAACCGGCGAGCAGCGTGGCGACGCTGGCGGTGGCAATGAGCTTCAGCATGATGATCTCCGTTGGTTCCGCTATGAATACCGCGGGCGGAGATCGGCGGCTGTTTGCAATTGTGTCGCGAAATTACGGTGCCGTAAGGTCTTGAGGTGAAAGTGTTAGCATCGGGAGCCTATTTGTCAGACAGGAGCACATCGATGAAATACGCGATCCGGGCCGCTTTGGCCGCCTTTTGCGTGACGACCGCCGGTGCGTGGGCGGCGGGGCCGGCATCGGCGCCTGCCGTGTCGGCCGAGTCGATCAAGATGTTCCCGCAACCGGCCGCCGGCCAGCAGCGCGCGGTGATCGCGCTGCCCGCGCTCGACAACGAGGCCGACGCGCGCGTCGAGCTGATGATCGGCAAGACACTGCCGACCGACTGCAATCAGCAGTGGTTCGGCGGCGAGCTTACCGCCGAGGACGTGAAGGGCTGGGGCTATACCTACTATCGGCTCACCGACGTGAAGGGGCCGGCGTCGACGCTGATGGCATGCCCCGCTCAAGCGCCGCAGCAACGCTTCGTGCAGGGCGCGGCGATGGTCAGCTGCTGCGGTACAACAGCCGGTTGCCGTTGGTCGTGTATGTGCCGGAAGGGTTTGAGGTGCGGTATCGCGTCTGGCATGCGGCGAAGGATGTGGGGCAGGCGGGGATGCAGTGATGCTCGCGACGGCTCCCGCCGTCGCGCGCCTGAATCGACATTCGCGGGTTTGCCGTCACGTGGCAGCGCGCAATCGCATCGAGGACCGCGTGGGCTGAGAACTATGCCGGCGGTGACGCTCCCCAAGTTTCCGGACGCGTGGTTGACCTACCGAAGAAAGCCAAACTTCGCCGATCGACAACGGTAGGTCGATCATCAACGATCATGAATCGCTGTCCACGCCATGAAGCGCCAGTGTTCGAATGAGAAAAATGACGGAGTAAGTTCGAATGAGTTTTCACACTCAGGTTTGGGTTCATCCGTCTGACGGCGAGCCGTTGAATGTTGCAGGTGTCCGCGAGGAGCTCTTGAAGTTTCTTGATGAATATTCGCTCAGCCACGACGTATTGACCGACCTCACCGAAGCATGTGGTTCGGCCCTCCCGACTTCAACTTTGTTCTATTTGGACAGCATGGCGATCGTCATGCTGTTCGACAAATTGGCTTCATGCCTACCGAATGTGTCGTTCGCAGTAAAGGGTTCTGGCGAGGATCACCGCGATATATGGGTGCGAGAGTATGCCGATGGAGTGGCCACGTTTGAAGCGAGGCCGTTCGAGGAGTGACGTGGGGGCAGTCATCTGATTACGTTCAGCATGTGCCATCGGGCGCTCTACGACGTTCCGGCCGAAGCCGAGTTTACGCAGATGTAGCTGCGAGCCCATGAGACCCGTGCCCCGTCATTCGCGACTTGTAGCCCGTGCGATAGAGCGTATGCAGCATGGTGTTGTTCGAAATGCGGCTCCGGCCTTGCAGGCTGTAGAACACGAATCGATGCTCGCCGTTGAGCGCGCGGAGCGGGGCGGGCACGTCGCGCTCCTGCCGCGATAGTGCATGATGTGCGGGTCGCACATCCTCATGCCGTCAGTGAGTTTGTATGGGGCCGAGCCGTCCGTCGCGTTCCGTACTTGCGCGTGGTCACGAGGCATTGTTGGTATCTGAGTCGTTGGCATCGGCTGATACCAACAAAAAATGCCAACCCTTTCCCCGGCTGCCACTGAGCAACCTTGATAACGATGCGACCCAACAGGCCGCCAGACGGACCTAAGCGGTCAATGTCTCGTGACTCTCTGGGAATGGTTTGAAGCTCGACTGGTCCCCCCGACAGGAATCGAACCTGTATCTAGCGCTTAGGAGGCGCTTGTTCTATCCATTGAACTACGGGGAGGGCCATGTCCGCGATATCGTGTGCTCAAGACGCGACCGGGACGGCAAGGTGGACAGCGCGCAGAGTATAGCAAACGCGCGGCGCGCCGGCGGAGCGAATACGATTCGCTCCGCGCAATCGCCTCAGAAGCTGCGCCTCAGAAACCCCGCCTCAGAAATCGACAACCACGAAATCTTCCTTGCCCACATCGCACAGCGGGCATCGCCAGTCGGCGGGGATATCGGCGAAACGCGTGCCGGCGGGGATGCCGTCGTCCGGCAGGCCTTCCGCTTCGTTGTAGACCCACCCGCAAATCAGGCAGACCCAGCTCTGGTATTCGGTTACTTCGCTCATGTGGTGCTCGGGAGGATGAAAGTCGCTGATGTCGTCCGCGGCGCGGCCAGCGGACGAGAGGCGCAATGGTACCGGAATTCCGCCGAACGCCCGCGCAACGTCGTTCAAGCGTGCGCATCGCGAACAACGTTCGCCGTCGCGCGGCCGGGACGCGCAGTGTATGCTTCGTGAACCTTTCAATCCGAAGGAGAAAACATGCTCAACAAGAAGTGGATCGCGGGTGCGGTTTGTGTCGCGGCGCTGGCCGTGTCGACGCTCGCGCAGGCCGAGGCGCGCGTATTCTTCGTCGAGCCGCAGGACGGCGCGACGGTATCGAGCCCGGTGCACGTCAAGTTCGGCCTCGAAGGCATGGACCTGAAGCCGGCCGGCGACATGACGCCCGACACCGGCCACCATCACCTGCTGATCGACGGCAAGCCGGTGCCGAAAGGCGACGTGATTCCCGCCACCGACCATTCGCTGCACTTCGGCAAGGGCCAGACCGAAACCGAC
Source organism: Burkholderia sp. B10 (assembly GCF_004368385.1). Classification (NCBI taxonomy): domain Bacteria; kingdom Pseudomonadati; phylum Pseudomonadota; class Betaproteobacteria; order Burkholderiales; family Burkholderiaceae; genus Burkholderia; species Burkholderia sp. B10. Next base: position 9,763 of record NZ_PQMX01000053.1, read on the forward strand.
GTCAAGCTGCCGTCCGGCCAGCACACGCTGACGCTGCAACTCGGCGACGGTGCGCACCGCTCGTACGGGCCGGAGATGAGCTCGACGATCACGATCAACGTGAAGTAAACGCGTCCCACAAGCGGGCGCCCGGCTGCGAAGCGGCTGCCAGGAAGCGGCCGTCAAGCGGCGGCCGGCCGCCCGCCGCATCGTTCGCACGATGCCGGCGCCGCGGCGTGCCGACACGCTGCCGCCGTCAGCGCCGGCCGATACCCAAAAAGCCGCTCACCGCCATCGTCCATCCGGCCATCCCGGCGCACGCGTGCGCCACCGGTACAATGGGCGCTTCCGATTTCTCTCTTCGCCGTCTGCCCATGTCGCTTTATTCCATTACCGGTGCGCAACTCGCGTTCGGTCACGTCGCGTTGCTCGATCACGCGGACTTCTCGCTGGAGGCCGGCGAGCGCGTCGGTCTGATCGGTCGCAACGGTGCGGGCAAGTCGTCGCTGCTGAAGATCGTCGCGGGGCTCGCGAAGCCGGACGACGGGCTGATCACGCGCCAGCAGGAGCTCGTGACCGTCTACGTGCCGCAGGAGCCTGAATTCGAGCCGGGCGCGACCGTGTTCGATGCCGTCGCGTCGGGGCTCACGCACACGCGCGAGGTGCTCGAAGAATACGATTCGATCGCGCACCGCCTCGCCGAAACGCCCGAAGGCGCCGAGCACGACGCGCTGCTCGCGCGAATGAACGCGCTGCAGTCGTCGCTCGATACGCACGACGCGTGGAACTGGCGCACGCGCGTATCGATGACGCTCGCGCAGATCGGCCTGACCGACGGCGACGCGCCCGTCGACGCGCTCTCGGGCGGCATGCAAAAACGCGTCGCGCTGGCGCGCGCGCTGGTGCTGCAGCCGGACGTGCTGCTGCTCGACGAGCCGACCAACCATCTCGACTTCGACGGCATCCGCTGGCTGGAAGAGCTGCTCGTCGCGCAGCGCGCCGGCCTGCTGTTCATCACGCACGATCGCGCGTTCCTCGACCGTGTCGCCACGCGCATCGTCGAGCTCGATCGCGGCCGGCTGCTGTCCTATCCGGGCAATTTCTCGGCCTACCAGACGCGCAAGGCGCAGCAGCTCGAAGTCGAGCGCGTAGAAAACGAGAAGTTCGACAAGCTGCTCGCGCAGGAAGAAGTGTGGATCCGCAAGGGCGTCGAGGCGCGCCGCACGCGCAGCGTGGGCCGCGTCGCGCGGCTCGTGCAGATGCGCAACGAACGCGCGGAGCGTCGCAACGCGCAGGGCAACGTGAAGCTCGACGTCGCGCAGGGCGAGAAGTCCGGCAAGATCGTCGCGGAGCTGACCGACGTGACGAAGCGCTACGGCGAACGCACGGTCGTCGACAGGTTCTCGACGACGGTCATGCGCGGCGACAAGATCGGTTTCGTCGGTCCGAACGGCGCCGGCAAGACGACGCTGCTCAAGCTGATCCTCGGCGAGCTGAAGCCCGACGGCGGCACGGTGCGCATCGGCACGAACCTGCAGGTCGCGTACTTCGACCAGATGCGCGCGCAGCTCGACCAGGAAAAGAGCCTTGCCGACACGATCAGCCCGGGCAGCGAATGGATCGAGATCGGCGGCGTGCGCAAGCACGTGATGAGCTATCTCGGCGACTTCCTGTTCGCGCCGGAGCGCGCCCGCTCGCCGGTGAAGTCGCTGTCGGGCGGCGAACGCAACCGGCTGCTGCTCGCGCGCCTGTTCGCGCGTCCGGCGAACGTGCTGGTGCTCGACGAACCGACCAACGACCTCGACATCCCGACGCTCGAACTGCTCGAAGAACTGCTGGCCGATTACGACGGCACGGTGCTGCTGGTCAGCCACGATCGCGCGTTCCTCGACAACGTCGTGACGTCGGTGATCGCGGCCGAGGGCGACGGAAAGTGGCGCGAATACGTCGGCGGCTTCACCGACTGGCAGATCCAGAGCGAGCGCTCGCAGCAACTGGCGCAACAGGAAGCGGCGAAGCGCACGGTGAAGGAGGCCGCGCCGCTCAAGGACGACGCGGCAAAGAGCGCGGCCGGCCGTAATGCGCAACGCACGGTGAAGCTGTCGTTCAACGAGCAGCGCGAGCTCGATGCGCTGCCGGAAAAAATCGCGGCGCTCGAAGCGGAACAGAAAACGATCAATGCGCAGCTCGAGGACGGCTCGATCTTCGCGAAGGATCCGCAGGAAGGCACGCGCCTGACCGAGCGGTTCGCGGCGATCGACGATGAACTCCTCGCCGCGCTCGAGCGGTGGGAAACGCTCGAGGCGAAGCGCAAGCCGGTGTGACGGGCCGCCGCGGCGCGCCGCGGCCGGCAGCGGCCGGCCGCCGTCATCGCAACCGGGCCGTCGCGCGGAACCAGTAAAATACCGCGCGTTCCGGGCCGCGCATGTCGCGCCCGCTTTCGGAGCAGTCCGAGCACACCGTTGTTTCGATTCGCTTTTTTACGGAACTCAACGTTTTGTCCACGACGTTATCCACACGAGATGTGGACAACGTCCCGATGAATGACGAAATTCAGCATCTATGTCAACGAAGAAGCCCAGCGCGGCCTATAGCGAAGCATCGATCAAGGTGCTCAAGGGTCTCGAGCCGGTCAAGCAGCGGCCCGGCATGTACACCCGTACCGAAAATCCGCTGCACATCATCCAGGAAGTGATCGACAACGCGTCCGACGAAGCGCTCGGCGGCTACGGCAAGCAGATCACGGTCACGCTGCACGCCGATCAGTCGGTGTCGGTCGAGGACGACGGCCGCGGCATTCCGTTCGGGATGCACCCGGAAGAACGCGTGCCGGTCGTCGAGATCGTGTTCACGCGCCTGCACGCGGGCGGCAAGTTCGACAAGGCCGCCGGCGGCGCATACACGTTCTCGGGCGGTCTGCACGGCGTCGGCGTGTCGGTGACCAACGCGCTCGCGACGCGTCTGGACGTGACGGTCTGGCGCGAAGGCAAGATCGCCAGCCTCGGTTTCGCCGACGGCGACGTGGTGAAGCCGCTCGCGACGCAGGCGGCCGGCCGCGGCGAGAAGAAGTCCGGCACGCGCGTGCAGGTGTGGCCGAATCCGAAGTACTTCGATTCGCCGAACCTGCCGCTCGGCGAGCTGCAGCGCCTGCTGCGCTCGAAGGCCGTGCTGCTGCCGGGCGTCGAGGTCGTGCTCGTCAACGAGAAGACGGGCGAGCGCCAGGCGTGGAAATACGAAGACGGCCTGCGCGGCTACCTGCTCGACGAGATGAACGGCAGCGAGCTGCTGATTCCGTTGTTCGAGGGCGAGCGTTTCGCCGATGCGCGTTCGACCGACGACACCTTCGCCGAAGGCGAGGGCGCGTCGTGGGTCGTCGCATGGAGCGAGGAAGGCTCGCTCGTGCGCGAATCGTACGTGAACCTGATCCCGACGCCGGCCGGCGGCACGCACGAGTCGGGCCTGCGCGACGGGCTCTACCAGGCGGTGAAGAGCTTCGTCGAACTGCACAACCTGCAGCCGAAGGGCGTGAAGCTGCTGGCGGAAGACGTGTTCGCGCGCGTGTCGTTCGTGCTGTCCGCGAAGGTGCTCGATCCGCAGTTCCAGGGGCAGATCAAGGAGCGGCTGAACAGCCGCGACGCGGTCAAGCTGGTGTCGTCGTTCTCGCGTCCGGCGCTCGAACTGTGGCTGAACCAGCACGTCGAGCACGGCAAGAAGCTCGCCGAGCTCGTGATCAAGCAGGCGCAGGCGCGCACGCGCGCCGGCCAGAAGGTCGAGAAGCGCAAGAGCTCGGGCGTCGCGGTGCTGCCGGGCAAGCTGACCGACTGCGAGACGGAAGACATCGCGCGCAACGAGCTGTTCCTCGTCGAGGGCGACTCGGCGGGCGGCTCCGCGAAGATGGGCCGCGACAAGGAATACCAGGCGATCCTGCCGCTGCGCGGCAAGGTGCTGAACACGTGGGAAACCGAGCGCGACCGCCTGTTCGCGAACAACGAGGTGCACGACATCTCGGTCGCGATCGGCGTCGATCCGCACAGCCCGGACGATACCGTCGACCTGTCGAACCTGCGCTACGGCAAGATCTGCATCCTGTCGGACGCGGACGTCGACGGCTCGCACATCCAGGTGCTGCTGCTCACGCTGTTCTTCAAGCACTTCCCGCAGCTGATCGAGCGCGGCCACGTGTACGTCGCGCGCCCGCCGCTGTTCCGCGTCGACGCGCCGGCGCGCGGCAAGAAGCCCGCGCAGAAGCTCTACGCGCTCGACGAAGGCGAGCTCGAAGCGACGCTCGACAAGCTGCGCAAGGACGGTGTGCGCGACACGCAGTGGAGCATCAGCCGCTTCAAGGGCCTCGGCGAAATGAGCGCCGAGCAGCTGTGGGACACGACGATGAACCCCGACACGCGCCGCCTGATGCCGGTCAAGCTCGGCGAGCTCGACTACGAGGCGACCGTCGCGCGGATGACGATGCTGATGGGCAAGGGCGAGGCAGCCGCGCGGCGCGGCTGGCTCGAGGAAAAGGGCAACGACGTCGAAGCGGATATCTAAGCCGGGCATCCGCACGGCCGGGCCGCGCGCCCGGCCCGCCTCATGTCAGTTAAGAATACGGAATTCAGATGGACGACAACACTGCCGATCTCTTTGCCGGCCCCGACGCACCGGACACCGATGCGCTGACGCTCGGCAACTACGCCGAGCAGGCGTACCTCAGCTACGCGGTCAGCGTCGTGAAGAGCCGCGCGCTGCCGGACGTCTGCGACGGCCAGAAGCCGGTGCAGCGCCGCATCCTGTTCGCGATGAACGAAATGGGTCTCGGTCCCGACGCGAAGCCGGTGAAGTCGGCGCGCGTGGTGGGCGACGTGCTCGGTAAATACCACCCGCACGGCGACCAGTCGGCGTACGACGCGCTCGTGCGCCTCGCGCAGGATTTCTCGCTGCGCTATCCGCTGATCGACGGGCAGGGCAACTTCGGCTCGCGCGACGGCGACGGCGCGGCGGCGATGCGGTACACCGAAGCGCGCCTCACGCCGATCTCGAAGCTGCTGCTCGACGAGATCGACCAGGGCACGGTCGACTTCATGCCGAACTACGACGGCTCGTTCGAGGAGCCGAAGACGCTGCCGAGCCGCATGCCGTTCGTGCTGCTGAACGGCGCGTCGGGCATCGCGGTGGGCCTCGCGACGGAAATCCCGTCGCACAACCTGCGCGAGGTCGCGGCCGCCGCGGTCGCGTTGATCCGCAATCCGAAGCTCACGCACGCGGAGCTGATGAACCTGATCCCCGGCCCGGACTTCCCCGGCGGCGGTCAGATCATCTCGAGCGACGCTGAAATCTCGGCGGCGTACGAAACCGGCCGCGGCAGCCTGAAGGTGCGCGCGAAGTGGAAGATCGAGGATCTGGCGCGCGGCCAGTGGCAGCTGGTCGTCACCGAGCTGCCGCCGAACACGTCGGGCCAGAAGGTGCTCGAGGAAATCGAGGAGCTGACCAACCCGAAGCTCAAGCTCGGCAAGAAGACGCTCACGCCCGAGCAGCTCAACACGAAGAAAGCGATGCTCGACCTGCTCGACGCGGTGCGCGACGAGTCGGGCAAGGAAGCGGCGGTGCGGCTCGTGTTCGAGCCGAAGTCGCGCACGATCGACCAGACGGAATTCGTCAACACGCTGCTCGCCTACACGAGCCTCGAATCGAACGCGACGCTGAACCTCGTGATGATCGGCGCCGACGGCCGGCCGGGCCAGAAGGGCCTGCTGACGATCCTCGACGAATGGGTGAAGTACCGCCAGTCGACGATGACGCGGCGCTGCCGCCATCGTCTCGCGAAGGTCGACGACCGCATTCACATCCTCGAAGGGCGGATGATCGTCTTCCTGAACATCGACGAGGTGATCCGCATCATCCGCGAGTCGGACGAGCCGAAGAGCGCGCTGATGAGCGCGTTCGGCCTGACCGAGCGCCAGGCGGAAGACATCCTCGAGATCCGCCTGCGTCAGCTCGCGCGGCTCGAGAAGATCAAGATCGAGAAGGAACTCGACGCGCTGCGCGACGAGAAGGCCAAGCTCGAGGAGCTGCTCGCGAACGAAAGCGCGATGAAGCGGCTGATGATCAAGGAGATCGAAGCCGATGCGAAGCAGTACGGCGACGATCGCCGCACGCTGATCCAGCAGGAAAAGCGCGCGACGTTCGAGGCGAAGGTCGTCGACGAGCCGGTGACGGTGGTCGTCTCGCAAAAGGGCTGGGTGCGTGCGCTTAAGGGCCACGGGCTCGACCCGGCCGGCTTCTCGTTCAAGGCCGGCGACGGCCTGTACGCGGCGTTCCAGTGCCGCACGCCCGATCGGCTGATCGCCTGGGGCAGCAGCGGACGCGTCTATTCGGTCGACGTGTCGGTGCTGCCGGGCGGGCGCGGCGACGGCGTGCCGGTCACCTCGCTGATCGAGCTCGAATCGGGCTCGCATCTGATGCACTACTACGCCGCGCCGGTCGATCAGCAATTGCTGCTGGCGTCGAGCAACGGTTTCGGCTTCCTCGCGAAGGTCGGCGACATGGTGAGCCGCGTGAAGGCCGGCAAGTCGTTCATGACGATCGACGCGGGCGCGGTGCCGCTCGCGCCGATGCCCGTGCTGCCGAATGCGACGCAGGTCGCGTGTCTGTCGAGCGGTGGCCGGCTGCTGGTGTTCGCGATGGACGAGATGAAGACGCTGTCCGGCGGCGGCCGCGGCGTGACGCTGATGGCGCTCGACGACAAGGAAACGCTCGTGCAGGCGCTCGCGATCGACCCGGCCGGCGTCGTACTGATCGGCACCGGCCGCGGCGGCAAGGTGCAGGACGAAACGCTGTCGTACGCGGGGCTCGCGCCGCACATCGGCAAGCGCGCACGCAAGGGCCGCGCGCCCGACACGAAGCTGAAGGTCGTCAACGAGCTGCGCCCGCTGCTCGGCTGACGACGCATCCGCCGGCGCGCGCCGGCACGACGGGCCGCACCCGCGCTTCGGCGCCGGTGCGGCCTGTGCTTTTGCGGCGACGAATGTGCGAAGAATGGGCGACGGCGCGGCGCTGGCGTCGTCGCGCGGAAGTTGCAAAATATTGTCAAATGCGGCCATGCGCCTGAACCGAGCGCTGGCCGGCCGGTCGAACGTCGCTCGAGACCGCGTGCGATGCGGTCGTTCGTTGCACTGAACCCGCTACCTCAGGATCGTCACCATGTCCCACGCCGTTGCCGTCGCGCTGTTTCTTCATCTGCTGGCCGTCGCCGTGTGGGTGGGCGGGATGGTGTTCGCGCACTTCTGCCTACGCCCGGCGCTGTCCGATCTGACGCCGCAGCTGCGGCTGCCGTTGATCGAGGGCGTGTTCGGCCGGTTTTTCAACTGGGTGTCGGGCGCGGTGCTCGTGATCCTGCTGTCGGGCGGCTTCCTGCTCACCGCGTTCGGTGGCGCGCACGCGACCTGGCCGCTGCATGCGATGGCCGGGCTCGGCGTCGTGATGATGCTGATCTTCGGCCACATCCGCTTCGCGCTGTTTCCCCGTATCCGCCGCGCGGTGCAGGCGCAGAACTGGCCGGACGGCGCGCGCGCGGTGAATGCGGTGCGGCTGCTGGTCGTCGTCAACCTGGTGCTCGGCGTCGTGACGATCGGCGTGGCCGTGTTGGCGCGCGGCTTCTGAGCGGGGCCGGCTGACGGGTTCGTGCCGCTCGGCGCGGCCCGGCGCTGGCGCCGACGCCGGCAGAGCGGCGCGCCGCTACGCGGCCAGCATCGCATCGAGCAGCCACGCGCCGGCCGGGCCGAGCGGCCGGTTGCGCGACCACACCGCATCGACGCGGACCCGGCGTGGCCAGCCGCGCGCACGCAATTCACACAGCCGGTCGCGCGCGAAGTGCTCGACCATCCAGCGCGGCAGTTCGGCCCAGCCGAACCCCAGCACCGCCATTTCCAGCAGCATCAGGTAGCTCGGCGCGAGCCAGCGCTGCGTGCCGACGACGATCCGGTCCTCCGCGCGCTGGTCCTCCGGTTTCACGTACGTGTTCAGGCGCAACTCGCGCGCGTCGCGCAGCGCCGCATGCGGCACCTCGGCGTCGCCGTAGGCGGCCAATGCATGCATGCGCCCGACGAACAGGCCGATCTCCGATTCCTCCGCGACCGTCGCCGCGCCGATATCGGCCGGGTAGACGGCCCGCGCCGCCATCAGCCCGAGCTGCGCGCGGCCTTGCTGGATCAGGTCGAGCACGTCGTCGTGCTCGGCGATCTGGCATTCGAGCTCGAGCGCCGGAAAACGCCGCTCGAGCGCCATCAAGGTTTCCTCGTAACGCTTCGACTGGTAGGTGTCCGACACGACCAGCGTCAGGCGCGCTTCCTCGCCGTGCGCGAGCCGCGCGGCGATGCGGTCGATCGCCGCGCCGGCCTCCAGCGCGCGCTGCACCTGCGGCAGCAGCGCGCGGCCGGCATCGGTCAGCGTCGGCGTGCGCGTCGCTCGGTCGAACAGCCGCACGCCGAGGTCGATCTCGAGGTTCGCGATCGCTTCGGATACCGTCGACTGGCGCTTTCCGAGCTTGCGCGCGGCGGCCGAGAACGAGCCGAGCTGGGCGGCTTCGGCAAAGGCGAGCAGGGCTTCGGGAGCGTGGCGCATGCGGCGGGTCTCATCTCGTTATATCGGCAAAACCGATGGTATCAAACTGGATGAGCGTCGTCGGACCGATCAGAATGGCCGCATCGGTTGAAACCAATGCATCGGAGGGAATCATGCAACAGACCAGCAAGACGCTGATGGAGCGCTTCGTTCACGCGCTGACGTTCGAACTCGTGGCGATCGCGCTGTGCGCGCCGCTCGGCGCGTGGCTGCTCGACATGCCGGTGTCGCACGTGGGCGCGTTGACGGTGATGGTGTCGTTGATCGCGATGGCGTGGAACATCGCGTTCAACGCGCTGTTCGACCGCTTCGAGCGCCGGGCGCGCGTCGCGCGTACGCTGCGCATGCGCGTCGTGCATGCGGTGGCGTTCGAGCTCGGCCTCGTCGCGATGGTGGTGCCGCTCGCCGCATGGTGGCTGAACGTCGGCATCGTCGACGCGCTGCTGCTGGATCTCGGGATCGTGCTGTTCTTTCTGCCGTACACGTTCGGCTTCAACCTCGCGTACGACGCGCTGCGCGCCCGCATCGTCGCGCGCCGCGTCGCCGCGCAGGCGGGCTGACCGAGCGCCGGCGGCGCACGGCGCGGCGTCAGTAAGTCAGTGCGCGGCGGCCCACAGCCACGCGCCGCACGCGATCGCGACCGCCCCGTACACCGCATACACGGGCGCCTTGAAGCGCGCGAAGCACAGCGTCGCGAACGCGCCGGTGAGCCAATAAACGGGATCGACCGGCTCGCGATGCAGGATCTTGACGACGGCGACGACGAGAAAGCCGGTGGTTGCCGCACGCAGCAGCCGCATTCCGTGCTCGAAGCGCGAATGGCGCTTGAGCCGCGACAGGTGGTTCTGCGCGAACACGACCAGACACCCGGACGGCACGAACAGCGCGGTCGTCGCGAGCAGCGCGCCGAGCCAGCCGTCGGTCAGATAGCCGAGAAACGGCACGACGTTCAGCAACGGGCCGGGCGAGACCGGCGACAGCGCGAACGCGAGCGTGAAGTCGTGATCGGAGATGCCGGTCGCGGGCGACACGAACAGCGTCTTGAGCACCGGCAGCGCGGAGAAGCCGCCGCCGAACAGCGTCATGCCGGCGCCGGCGAGCCGCGGCCACAACAGCGTCGCCTGGTAGTCGCCCGGCAGCGGCACGGCGAACACCGCGACGAGCACGGCGAGCAGCACGAGCAGGTTGCGATCGCGCGCGGACAGCGTGAAGTCGACCGCCGCGTGTTGCGGCGGCCCACTGAGCCAGCCCGCGGCGAACGCCGCGAACAGGATGCCGACGAACGCGGCCGGGCTGTGCGCGAAAGCGAGCAGGATCGTCGACAGCGCGGCGATCAGCTGCTCCAGCGGCGTGCGAGCGAGCGTGCGCAACTGCTTGAGCCACGTGACGCCGATCAGCGCGGCCAGCACCATCCCGAAGTGATTGATCAGCATCGGCGTGGTCAGCGAGCGCACGATCGGCGTGCGATAGAACGCCGCGAACAGCGTCATCAAGAGGAAGAACGGCAATACGCTCGCGATGCCGGCGATCCATGCGCCCACGCGGCCGTGCAGCGTCTGGCCGACCTGGATCGCGACATTGCAGCCGACCGGGCCCGGCACGAGCCATGCGAGCGCGACGAGATCGGCGAATACCTGCGGGTCGATGCGCTGCAGGCGGTCGACATAGTGGCGTTCGAGTTGCGCCATCATCGACAGGCCGCCCCAGGACACGGCGGAAATGCCGGCGACGACCTTGAACAGGGTCCACAGCGACGCCTGAGCCTGATCGATACGTTCGGCCGCTTCGACTTCGACGGTAGTCATGACGAGTGCAGTTGGCGCCGGATCCGGTCGCGCGTGAGGGCGTGCCGGCGGAGCGCCGGCACGATGGCCCTCCCGATTGTCCGCCGCGCATCATGACACTGCCATGCGCGAAAACGCTAATTAATGAACTAAACAACCGGATCGGAAACCGAAACAATCGGCATGCAGCGCAACGCGCCGCGTATGGCGGAACGTCAGGTGCCCGTGCTGCCGGCGGCGCGCAGCGCGCCGCCGCTCGACCCGCCGCCGTACACGCCGTAGCGGGCGATCAGGGCGGGGATCGCGTCGGCCGGCACCGGCCGCGAGAACAGGAAGCCTTGCGCTTCGATCTCGCCGAGCGCTGACAGCCACGCGATCTGCTCCTCGGTCTCGGTGCCTTCGACGACCACCGTCAGGCCGAGCGAGCGCGCGAGATGCACGATCGACGACACCATCACGCACACGCTGCGATCGTTCGGGATCGCCTGCACGAACGAGCGGTCGACCTTCAGCGTATCGACGGAGAAGCGGTGCAGGTACGACAGCGACGAGTAGCCGGTGCCGAAATCGTCGAGCGCGATGCGGATGCCGAGCTTCTTCAGCGCGACGATCTTCTCGGACACCAGCTCCGGATATTCCATCATCGCGGTTTCGGTGATCTCGAGTTCGAGCCGGCTCGCGTCGATGCCGGTGTCCTGCAGCGCCTGCGAAATCGTCTCGATCAGGTCGCCGCGCCAGAATTGCACCGGCGAGATGTTGACCGCGAGCGTCAGCGTGTCGTGGCCGTCGTCGCGCCAGCGCGCGAGCTGCTCGCACGCAGTGCGGATCACGAAGTCGCCGATCGGCACGATCAGCCCGGTCGATTCGGCCGTCGAAATGAATTCGTTCGCGGAGATGATGCCGTGCTCGGGATGGTCCCAGCGCGCCAGCGCCTCGAAGCCGGTGATCGTGCGGTGGGTGAGATCGATCTTCGGCTGGTACGCGAGGAACAGCTGCGCTTCGGCGAGCGCGACGCGCAGCTGCTGCTCCCAGCGCATCAGGTGATCGGCGCGGTGCGACAGATGCGGCGCGTAGAACTGATAGCAGTTCTTGCCGGCGTCCTTCGCGCTGTACATCGCGAGGTCGGCCTTCTTCAGCAGGTCGATCTCGCTTTCGTTCGCGACCGTGTGCAGCGCGATGCCGATGCTGGCGTGCAGCACGAACGAGCTGCCGCGCACGTCGAACGGCTCGGCGAACATCCGGATCACCGATTCGGCGAGCCGCACCGCGCGGCGCTCGATGTCGTCGCCCTTCATCACGACGACGAACTCGTCGCCGCCGATCCGGGCGAGCGAGCCCTCGTCGCCGACGGCGTCCGACAGGCGCGACGCGGTCATCTGCAGCACGATGTCGCCGGCGTTGTGGCCGAGCGTGTCATTGACGGTCTTGAAGTTGTCGAGGTCGATGAACAGCAGGCCGAGCCGCGACAGGCTGGCCGGCATCGACACGTCGTTGCGCAGCCCGCGCAGCGTCGCGTAGCGGTTCGCGAGCCCGGTCAGCAGATCGTATTCGGCGAGTTGCGTCATTTCGCGCTCGCGGCCGAGCAGCTTGCCGATCAGCCCGGTCGCGACGCCGAAGAACGCGAGCATCGCGAGCGTGATGAAGCTCGTCATCAGCAGATAGACGTTGCGCGTGTGATAGTAGTCCGCGAACTCTTCCTTCTGCGACAGCCCGACCATCACCGCGAGCGGATAGCCGTCGAGGTGGCGGTACGACACGATGCGCGTGACGCCGTCGATCGGATCGACGATCGTGCCGGTCACGCGTTCGGCGATCGGATAGACGCCCGACGCGGAGAACGCGCCCGGCGCGTTGCTGAACGAGCCGGTGCGCCGCGCGAGCACGGCGCCCGTGTCCGACACGACGGCGATCACGCCTTCCTTGCCGATCGCCGCGTTGTTGTAGAAGTCGTTGGTGAAGTAGCTCGGATCTTCGGATACCACGACGATGCCCGCGAAGCTGCCGTCCGGGTTGTTCAGGCGACGCGTCATCTGCAGCGTCCAGTGGCTCGACACGCGGCCGAGCACGGGCTTGCTGATGTACAGACGGTCGTCGTTGTGCGCGAGATGGACCTTGAAGTGCTCGCGATCGGCGAGGTTGATCGGCTTCGGATGCGGCTCGGTGGTGTTCGCGAACAGCACGCCCTTGGCGTTGACGAGCGATACCTGGATCAGCGTGTCGCTGGGCACCACGCCTTTCTCGACCGCGCTCGCGAGATTGAAGCGCGCGGGCGACTTCTCGAACTCGAACTTGACGAAGCGGGTGATCTGGTCGACCTGGTGAATCGCCTTCACCGTGTGCTGTTCGAGCGCGGACGACAGGATCGCCGCGGACGCCGCCGCTTCCTTGTACGCGCTGTCCTTCTCCACCGACAGCCGCGCGACGATCACCGCCCACAGCAGTGCAAGCGCCAGCATCCCGAGCAGCGGGATGGCGAACAGCGCACGCCGGCGCGACCTACGCGGCGCGCGCAGCGGCCGCGTCGGCGGCGTGTGATTTGACCGGGCGGAGCTCATCGAAGAGGGCGGCGTTCTGCTCGCGTGCGTCATCCCGTGTCGGGATGGTCGGCTAGGGTTGGGGCGCACCGGCGTCTGTTCGTTCGCGGGATGCGCAATCAAGGACAGACCCGCCGAAGCGACGGATTAGGCCCGATATTACTGGCTGGAACGCTTTTGCGATAGCCGGGGAATCGTAGGGGGCACCGGCATCGCCGGCGCCGTCGCACATTGCGAAACGTCAGGCGGGCAGGGAGAAGGTGCCGTCCACGATCGTGACGACGTTGCCGCCGATCCAGATCGTGCCGTCGTCGTCGTAGCGTACGGCGATGCGGCCGTCGCGGCCGATCGCGGTGCCCTGGCGCGCCGTATACGACGCGCCGGGCCGCCGTTGCTGGCGGCTCAGCAGGCCGGCGATCGCGGCGTTGGCGCTGCCGGTGACCGGGTCTTCGCCGGTCGCGAAGCCGCCGCCGCTCATCAGGCAGCGAATTTCGAACGTTGCCGGGCCGCCGTCGGGATGCGGCGCGTAAGCGGCGAGCCCGTGCGTGCCGTAGCGGTGGGTGAGCGCGGCCAGCGCGGCCGGATCGGGCGCGAGGCCGACGCACGCGTCGGCCGACGTCAGCCGCACGACGAGCCACGGCGCGCCGTTGTCGACCGCGCACGGTTCGGCGTCCGGATCGATCGCGTCGCTGCGCAGCGCGGCTGCCAACGCCGGGTAGTCCGAACGGTCGAGCGGCGTGAAGCGCGCCGGCGGCGCGGCGAAGGCCCAGCCGTCGGGCTGCTCGCGCAGCTCGACGCGGCCGACGCCGCACTGCTGGATCAGCCGGCCGGGCGTGCGCGGCCGCGCGCCGCTTTCGAGGAACGCGTGCGCGGTGCCGAGCGTCGGATGACCGGCGAACGGCAGTTCGCCGCCCGGCGTGAAGATCCGGACGCGATAATCGGCCTGCGGATCGCTCGGCGTGCAGACGAACGTGGTTTCCGACAGGTTGGTCCAGCGGGCGATCGTCAGCATGTCGTCGTCGCCGAGCGAGTCGGCGTCGAACACCACGGCGAGCGGGTTGCCCTTGAACGGTACCGACGTGAAGACGTCGACCTGTTTGAAACGGACGCGGCGGCCGGTCATCGCGATGCGCGCGTTACGCGACTTCGGCGATCAGCTCGATCTCGACGCACGCGCCGAGCGGGATCTGCGCGACGCCGAACGCCGAGCGCGCATGCTTGCCGGCGTCGCCGAACACTTCGGCGATCAGCTCCGACGCGCCGTTCGTGACGACGTGCTGCTCGGTGAAGTCGAGCGTCGAGTTGACGAGGCTCATCAGCTTCACGATGCGCGTGACCTTGTTCAGGTCGCCGGTGTGAGCGTGCAGCGTCGCGAGCAGGTCGATCGCGATCGAGCGCGCGGCCGCCTTGCCGTCTTCGGTGGTCAGATCGGCGCCGAGCTTGCCGGCCCAGACCTTGCCGTCCTTCTTCGCGATGTGGCCCGACAGGTACACGGTGTTGCCGCTTTGCGCGCTCATCACGTAGGCGGCGGCCGGTGCGCCGGCGGTCGGGAGCTCGATGCCGAGCGACTTGAGCTTGTCGTAGACGTTAGCCATGAATTCGATTCCTCGTAGAGAGTCGTGACAGGTGAAAGGGGTCAAAGGCGCTCGCGCAGCAGCTTGCCCAGGCGCGCGACGCCTTCCTCGATCTTTTCCGGCGGCACCGTCACGAACGACAGGCGCAGCGTGTTGCGCTGCGCGTCGTTCGCGAAGAACGGCGCGCCCGGCACGAAGGCGACGTGGTCGGCGACCGCCGCCTCGAGCAGCTTCATGCTGTCGATCTGCGCGGGCAGGTTCACCCAGATGAACATGCCGCCTTCCGGGCGGTTCCACGTGACGCCTTCCGGCATGTGACGCGCGAGCGACGCGAGCATCGCGTCGCACTGCGCGCTGTACAGCTTGCGGATCGTCGGGATGTGCTCGTCGAGGAAGCCGTCCTTGATCACTTCGTGCGCGATGCGCTGCGTGAGCGTCGGCGTGTGCAGATCGGTGGCCTGCTTGGCCTGCACGAGCTTGAAGTGCAGCTCCTCGGGCGCAATGATGTAGCCGAGCCGCAGGCCCGGCGCGAGCACCTTCGAGAACGTGCCGAGGTGGACGACGTGATCCGGCGCCATCGACAGCATCGTGGGCAGCGGCTCGCCCTGGTAGTTCAGCGCGCCGTAAGGATCGTCCTCCAGCACCGGGAACGGGCTCGACTGCGCGAACGCGGCGAGCGCGCGGCGGCGCTCGACGGGCAGGCGGCGGCCGGTCGGGTTCTGGAAGTTCGGTTGTGCGTACAGCAGGCGCGCGCCCTGGGTCAGGGCCGGCGTCAGGCCTTCCGGCAGCAGGCCCTGCTCGTCGGTCGGCACCTGCACGTAGCGCGGCTCGTACAGCGAGAACGACTGCAGCGCGCCGAGGTAGGTCGGGGTTTCGACGAGGACCGGGCTGTCCGGATCGATCAGCGCCTTGCCGAGCAGGTCGAGCGCCTGCTGCGAGCCGGTCGTGATCAGCACCTGCGACACGCGCACGCCGTAGCGCTCGGCGATCCATTCGCGCAGCGGCAGGTAGCCTTCGGTCGCGCTGTACTGGAGCGCGGCGGCCGGCGCGTCGCGCAGCACGAGGTCGGCGGCGGCGCGCATCCGTTCGGCCGGGAACGTGACGGGGGCGGGCAGGCCGCCGGCGAACGAGATGACCTCGGGGCGTTCCGTTACCTTCAGGATCTCGCGGATCGCCGAGCTGGTCAGCTTGCGGGCGCGTTCGGAAAGCTGCCAGTGCGGCGGGTGCAGGTCGCTCGGATTCATAGTCTCCTCGTTCGGATATCGGGGTCAGTCAAGAAAGGTCGGGTCGGGCTGATGGCGTCGCCGCCGCCGGGTGGGCGTGCGGGAGCGCGCTCTGGCCTTCGCGGCCGGGTGGGCAGAACCGTTCAGGCAAAGCGAACATTATGGCGCACCTCATCAGCCGGCGCGAGCGGGACGCGCGGCCATGGCCACCGCCGAGCGGCGGCCGAGCATCACGGTCGCGATCACGGCGGCCGCGAACAGCCACGTGGCGGGCGTCACCGTTTCGCCGAACAGCAGCGCGGAAAACGCGATCGTGAAGAAGATCTGCAGCAGCTGCACCTGGCCGACGCGGGCGGTGCCGCCCATCGCGAGCCCGGCGTACCACGCGAAAAAGCCGATGAACTGCGAAAACAGCGTCACGTAGCCGAACGCGAGCCACGTGCGTAGCGCGAGCGGCGCCGGGTGCGCGACGTGCTGCGCCCACGCGAGCCAGCCGACCGGCAGCACCAGCACCGGCGCGGACACGACCAGCGCCCAGCAGATCACCTGCCAGCCGCCGATCTGGCGCGCGAGGCGCGCGCCTTCCGCATAGCCGAGCGCGCCGATGCCGACCGCGACGAGCATCAGTGCATCGCCCGCCTGTACGGTGCCGCCGCCGTCGCGCAGCGCGAACGCGATCACGAGCGCGCTGCCTGCCAGCGCGCTGGCCCAGAACGCCTTCGACGGCCGTTCGTGCGACAGCCACGCCGCGTACAGCGCGACGAACAGCGGCTGCAGCCCGTTGACGACGGCGCCGTGCGACGCCGGCACCGTCTTCATCGCCCACGCGGAGAACACCGGATACGCGACGATCACGCCGGCCGACACGACGGCGAGGCTTTTCAGCTGCGCGCGCGTCGGCAGCCGCTCGCGGCGCCACCACAGCAGCAGGCCGGCCGGCACCGACGCGGCGAGCGCGCGGCCGAGCCCGTTCAGAAGCGGGTTGAGCTCCGAGACGACGATGCGCGTCATCGGCAGCGTGAGGCTGAAGATCATCACGCCGACGAGGCCGAGCAGCATGCCGCGGGTTTCGCGGGAATTCATCAGGTAGGTGCTCCTTATCGGCGTATCGGTGTATCGCTGTATCGGCGGGTTTCGGTGAGCGGGCGCGCGGCGGCGTTCAGCGCAGCGTGCGGGTGCCGTGCGGCGTATCGAAGTGCGCGACGAGGGCGGGCGGCCCGTCGCCGGCTTCGACGCCGAGCAGGTGAGCGGCGCCGAGCCAGTCGAGCTGCTCGCGGATCGCCTCGGCACGCGGATGGACGCCCTCGAGCGACTTCAGCGCGACGCCGGTGTCCGGCAACGAGGCGGCCGGGTGCTGCGCGCTGTCCCACTGGATCAGCGACGGCACGAGGCCGTCGCCGGCGCCTTGCCAGGCGGGGAACGCGCCGTCGTCCGGCACCGTCAGGCCCCAGCTGAGGTCGCCGCGGCGCATCGCCACGACCGGCGCGATCCGCTCGGGGTACTGGCTCCCCCACAGCGCGAGCGAGCGCGGCCGGTCGACGCGCGCGACCCAGTGCGCGAGGAACGGACCGTCGGCGAGCCGTGCGTGCATCGCCGGATCGTCGAGCGCGAACAGCCGCGGGCGCGGCGGCGTCGAGTCGGGGGCAGCCGTGTCAGGCGCGTCGGGGTCGATCGCGATCACTTCGACGTACAGCCCGCCCCATGCGCCGAACAGCGCGTTGTGGGTGCGCATCAGCGGATGGCGGCCGCCGCCGGACGGTTCGATGCCGAGCGCGCGGGCGACATGGCGCACGCCTTCGTCGAGCGTGCGCGCAGCAATGACGAGATGGTCGATGGACAGGGAACGGGAGGGCATGAACGTCGGTCGGGAAAGGAGGGTGTCACGGTGGGCGGTCGGTCGCACGGCCGGCCGAGGCCGCAGGCGCCGCCGATGCGGCACGCCCGCGATGGCCGCACGATCGCCATTGCGGACAACTGTAATCGTCCGGACCGGCACAGTAACGGTACAATCGGCGCGATAGCCTTCGGTACAGTTGGAGCTGCCGCCCATGTCCACCGTCCCACTCGCCCAGATTCCCGCGCCGCACGACACGGCGACGCTCACGCTCGTCGACCAGCTCGTCCAGTGGGCGCGCCGCCGCATCGACGAACGTGTGTTCCGGCCCGGCATGCGGATGCCGTCGATCCGCAAGCTCGCGCTCGACAAGAGCGTGTCGCGCTTCACCGTCGTCGAGGCGTACGAGCGGCTGGTGGCGCAGGGCTACCTGGACTCGCGGCGCGGCTCCGGCTTCTACGTGAGGGAACGCACGGCCGCGGGCCCGCAACCGGCCGACCACGTCGGCCGCGCGGCCGAGGCCGTGCCGGTGCACAACACGATCGACGTCGTCTGGCTGCTGCGCAACATGCTGCACACCGTCAGCCCGGAGAAGGGGCCGGGCCTCGGCTATCTGCCGGCCCGCTGGCTCGACGGCGAGCTGATTACCGGCGCGCTGCGCGCGCTCGGGCGCCAGTCGGGCGCGCAGATGCTCGGCTTCGGCACCGCGCAGGGCTTCCTGCCGCTGCGCCAGCAATTGCAGACGCGCCTCGCCGAAGTCGAGATCGGCGCCAAGCCCGAGCAGCTGGTGCTGGTGTCGGGCATCACGCAGGCGATCGACCTGATCTCGCGCATCTACGTCCGGCCCGGCGACGCGGTGATCGTCGGCGATCCGGCGTGGTTCCAGATGTTCGGCCGTTTTGCGGCGCAGGGCGCGCAGCTCGTCGGGATGCCGTACACGCCCGACGGCCCCGATCTCGACGCGCTCGAGACGCTCGTGCAGATGTGGCGGCCGAAGATGCTGGTGATCAATTCGGTGCTGCAGAACCCGACCGGCACGTCGCTGTCGGCCGCGCAGGCGTTCCGCATCCTGAAGCTGGCCGAGGCGTACGATTTCCTCG
Organism: Burkholderia sp. B10; assembly: GCF_004368385.1. Taxonomy (NCBI): domain Bacteria; kingdom Pseudomonadati; phylum Pseudomonadota; class Betaproteobacteria; order Burkholderiales; family Burkholderiaceae; genus Burkholderia; species Burkholderia sp. B10. The sequence continues at coordinate 28,404 of NZ_PQMX01000053.1, forward strand.
TCGTCGAGGACGACGTGTACGGCGACCTGTGCCCGCCGAGCTATTCGGCTACGCGGCTCGCGAGCCTCGACCAGCTCAAGCGCGTCATTTACCTGGGCAGCTTTTCGAAGACGCTCGCGGCGAACCTGCGGGTCGGCTACGTCGCGTGCGCGCCGGAGATCGCGAAGGCGGTGACCGACCAGAAGATGCTGGTCGGGATGACGACGCCCGAGCTCAACGAGCGCGTGCTTTACAAGATCCTGACCGAAGGGCACTACCGGCGCCACGTCGAGCGGCTGCGCGCGCGGCTCGACGGCGTGCGCGACAAGACCGCGCGGATGCTGGAGCGCACCGGGCTGCGGCTCTTCACGATGCCGGCGGCCGGGATGTTCCTGTGGGCCGACACGGGCGTCGATTCGGACGCGCTCGCCGCTGCCGCGCACGAGGCAGGATTCTTGCTGACGCCCGGCAGCCTGTTCTCGCCGCAGCAGTCGACGTCGACGTGGACGCGCTTCAACGTCGCGAATTGCGGGGATCCGGCGCTGCCGGGGTTTCTCGCGCGCTATATCGAGTCGGCCGCGCGACGCGCATCGTGACGCTGCGGCGGCCGCCCCCTTGAAAACCGGGCGGCCGTCCCCAGATTTGCGCGCAAACCGCTTGCGCCAGGCGGTCGTCCTTGACGGGCCAGCCCGCGTCACGTACCGGGCGCCCGCGCCACACCATTCGAGTTCAAGTAAGAGGAAAAGCATCCATGGCACACGAAACGATGAGCTTTCAGGCAGAGGTCAAGCAACTCCTCCACCTGATGATCCATTCGCTCTACAGCAACAAGGAAATCTTCCTGCGCGAACTGGTGTCGAACGCGTCCGACGCGGCCGACAAGCTGCGTTTCGAAGCGCTCGCCGACAACGCGCTGTACGAGAACGATCCGAACCTGCGCATCCGCATCGGCTTCGACAAGGCGGCGCGCACGATCACGATCGAGGACAACGGCATCGGCATGAGCCGCGACGAGGCGATCGCGAACCTCGGCACGATCGCGCGTTCGGGCACCAAGGAATTCTTCACGAAGCTCTCCGGCGACCAGCAGAAGGATGCGGCGCTGATCGGCCAGTTCGGCGTCGGCTTCTACTCGGGCTTCATCGTCGCCGACAAGATCTCCGTCGAGACGCGCCGCGCCGGCCTGCCCGCGAACGAAGCGGTGCGCTGGGAAAGCGCCGGCGAGGGCGACTTCACGATCGACGCGATCGAGCGCGCGCAGCGCGGCACGACGATCACGCTGCATCTGCGCGAAGGCGAGGACGAGCTGTTGTCGTCGCACCGCCTGAAGTCGATCATCCAGAAGTATTCCGATCACATCGCGCTGCCGATCCTGATGCGCAAGGAAGAGTGGGACCAGGAAAAGGGCGAGATGGTCCTGAAGGACGAGGACGAGACGGTCAACCAGGCCAGCGCCCTGTGGACGCGCTCGAAGAGCGACATCAGCGACGAGCAGTACACGCAGTTCTACCAGCACATCGCGCACGACCACCAGGATCCGCTCACGTGGACGCACAACCGCGTCGAAGGCCGCAGCGAATACACGCAGCTGCTGTTCGTGCCGGCGCACGCGCCGTTCGACCTGTGGAACCGCGACTACCGCGGCGGCCTGAAGCTGTACGTGAAGCGCGTGTTCATCATGGACGACGCCGAGCAGCTGCTGCCGCAATACCTGCGCTTCGTGAAGGGCGTCGTCGATTCGGCCGACCTGCCGCTGAACGTGTCGCGCGAAATCCTGCAGGAAAGCCGCGACGTGAAGGCGATCCGCGAGGGCGTGACCAAGCGCGCGCTGTCGATGCTCGAGGAGCTGGCCAATGCCGAAGACGACGCCGGCAAGGAGAAGTACAAGACGTTCTGGAGCGCGTTCGGCCAGGTGCTGAAGGAAGGCCTCGGCGAGGACCACGCGAACCGCGAGCGCATCGCGAAGCTGCTGCGCTTCGCGTCGACGCACGGCGACACCGACGCGCAGGACGTGTCGCTCGCCGATTACGTGTCGCGCATGAAGCCCGAGCAGAGCAAGATCTACTACGTGACCGCCGATACGTGGCAGGCCGCGAAGAACAGCCCGCATCTGGAAGTGTTCCGCAAGAAGGGTGTCGAGGTGCTGCTGCTGACCGATCGCGTCGACGAATGGATGCTGTCGTTCCTGCACGAGTTCGACGGCAAGCCGCTCGCGAGCGTGGCGCGCGGCGATCTCGACCTCGGCGAGCTGAACGACGAGGAGAAGAAGGCGCAGGAGCAGGCGGGCGAAGCGATCAAGCCGGTCGTCGAGAAGATGAAGGAAGCGCTCGGCGACAAGGTGAAGGAAGTGCGCGCCACGTTCCGCCTGACCGATTCGCCGTCGTGCCTCGTCGCCGACGACAACGACATGAGCGGCTACCTGCAGCGCATGCTGAAGGCGGCCGGCCAGAACGCGCCGGCGATGCAGCCGATCCTCGAGATCAATCCGGACCACGCGCTCATCAAGCAGCTCAACGTCGACAGCGCCGATTTCGGCGACTGGTGCCATCTGCTGTTCGACCAGGCGCTGCTGGCCGAAGGCGGGATGCTCGACGATCCGGCGAGCTTCGTTAAGCGCACCAACACGCTGCTGCTGTCGCGCGCCGCGTGAACTCGCGCATGCGATTCGACGGCGCACGCTCGGGCTGGCGCGCAACGCCCCGGCCCGGCTGCACGCTCGAGCAGCGCGACTGGCTCACGCGCGGCGGTTCGCTGACCGCGCATCTCGCGCGGCTCGGCAGCGTGAGCGTGCGCGTGACGCGCGAGGCCGTCGATTGCCCGTGGTTCGACGAGCCTGCCGCGGTCGGACGCGCGCCGCGCGCGCCGATGTGGGTGCGCGAGGTGATCCTGTCGGTGGACGGCGTGCCGTACGTCGCCGCGCACAGCATCGCGCCGCTCGCGGCCAGCAAGGGCGCATGGCAGGCGATGCGGCGGCTGCGCACGCGCCCGCTCGCCGAATTGCTGTACAGCGACCCGCAGGTCGCGCGCTCGGCGCTCGTGAGCCGGCGCGTGATCGCCGGCCATCCGCTGTATGCGCTCGCGAGCCATGCGCTGCAGCGCGAGCGCGCGCCGCATGCGTTCGCCGCGCGGCGCTCGGTATTCCAGCGGCACGGCGAGCCGCTGATGGTCACGGAATGCATGCTGCCGGCGTTGTGGCGCCATCTCGCCGCGCACGGCGACGGCCCGCGCTCGCTCGGGCCGCGGGCAGACGCGTGATGCTGCAAGGCTTTCCACCCGTCGTCGCGCGCGACACGCACACGATGATCCTCGGCAGCTTTCCCGGCGAGGCGTCGCTCGACGCCGCGCAGTACTACGCGCATCCGCGCAATCAGTTCTGGCGCCTGCTCGGCGCGGTGCTCGGCGAACCGGGGCTCCACGAGCTCGCCTACGACGCGCGGCTCGAGCGCGTGCTGTCGTACGGCGTCGGCATCTGGGACGTCCTCGATGCGTGCCATCGGCAAGGCAGTCTCGATTCGGCAATCCGCAATGCGAAGCCGAACGACTTCGCGTCGCTGCGCGCGCATGCGCCGTTGTTGAGGAAGGTGTGCTTCAACGGGAAGACGGCCGGGCGGTTTGCCGACGTGATCGGCGAGGCCGGCTACGAGACGCTCGTGCTGCCGTCGTCGAGCCCGGCGTATGCGATGCTGTCGTTCGAGCAGAAGCTGGTGCAGTGGCGGCGCATCGTCGGTTGATCGGCTTCGGCGGCGGGCGAACGTCAGTGGTAGTCGCTTTCTCGCTGGTGACGCACGGCAAGGACCGTCACCGTCCGGCTGTCGTCGATTTCGAACAGGGCGACGTAGCCCGATGCGCCGAACGGGATGAGCAATTCCCGCAGAAACGGCATCGACGGATGAGCCTTGCGGCACGTGAACGGCGACGATTCCAATGTTGCGATACCCGAAGCGATAGCTGCCAGCGCACGCTCGGCCAGTTCGACATCCGCATCGTCGCGCTCGACGATGAACGTATAGAGCTCGCTCAGATCACGGGATGCCGCCGGTGTGAAGCGAACCATATACGTCATCGCGCCTGTCGTGTCCTGGCACGCAGCGTGTCGAGCTGCCGGCCCAGTCGTTCCAGTACCTCGGACGACGACACATATTCCCCGGTACGACGAGCCTCGTCGCGCGACGCGATACCGCGCGCGATGAATTCGCTCTGGAGGCGACGGCGTTCGATGCCTTCGCGGATCGATTGCTCGACGAATGCCGATAGCGTTTCGCCTTCCTGAAGGACGTTCTCGGCCGCTTCTCGCAATTCCGGTTCGACCCGAATCGACGGAAAAGTCGCAGTTTTCATCATGACCTCTTCTGTATCGCAGTTGCGATGCATTGTCGCGCACGGCCTTGTCGCCGGCAAGAGTCGCCACCGTGGCCGCCCCGTCCGCCGGGCACGCCGCGCCGACCCGCGACCGAGCAATGCTATCCTCTCGTCCGCTTATCCAGCGTCATCCAACGAGATTCAACATGACCCGACTCATCAAGCGCGCGTCCGCCGAGGCGCGCGCATTCAAGCAGCGCAAAGCGTCCGCGTACAACGGCTCCGAAAAACTGCAGCCGCCGCGCCTGAAGCGCCGCCCGGAAATCGGCGAGCACGACGACGTGCCCGTTCTCGAAGCGCCGCGCAAGCCGCGCTTCGCGCCCGTCACGTTTTCGGAGGAGCGCGGCGTGCGCTTCCTGCATTTCGGGACCGAATGGGTGCAGGGCGCGATGCGCCTGTCGAAGCCGTTCGCGATCGAACTCGAATACGCGCAGCAGATGATGGCATGGCTGCTGTTCCTCGAAACGCCCGCGCGCATCGTTCAGCTCGGCCTGGGCACCGGCGCGCTGACCAAGTTCGCGCATCGCTTCCTGCCGCACGCGAAGGTCGAGGCCGTGGAGCTGAACCCGGCCGTGATCGTCGCGGCGCGCACGATGTTCGCGCTGCCGCCGGACGACGCGCGCCTGGTCGTTCACGAGGCCGACGCGTGGGACTTCGTCAACGATCCGGCCAACCGCGGCACGACGGGCGCGCTGCAGATCGACCTGTACGACGCGACCGCCCGCGGCCCGGTGCTCGACAGCGTCGCGTTCTACCGCGCGGTGCGCGGCTGCCTCGCCGACGCGGGCATCGCGACGATCAACCTGTTCGGCGATCATCCGAGCTTCGTGCGCAACATGAAGCACCTGAACGCGGCGTTCGATCATCGCGTGGTCGCGCTGCCGGAAGTGCACGACGGCAACCGGATCGCGATCGCGTTCTCCGGCCCCGCGCTCGACGTGTCGTTCGCGCAGCTCGAAGCACGCGCGAAGCTGATCGAAGACACGCTCAAGCTGCCCGCCCGCAGCTGGGTGAAAGCCTTGAAAGAAACGACCGGCGCACGCGACGCCTCGTTCGCGATCTGACGCTGAGGCACCGGCCGCATGCCGGTGCAACCGCGCGTGCGGGGGCGGATCACCTCGGGTTCGCCCCCGCTTGACCACGCAGCCGCGGCTCCTATACTTGCGCGAAGCCAGGGGAGCCGCAGCTTACCCGTTTTGCCGCTCCTCTCGCCGCCGTACCCGCTCAACAAGATCGATAACCGGGAATGATGAGGAGACGTCATGGCTCACGATGCCGACGCCAATCGGGCCGCGAAGCGCTGGCTCTGGCTGCTGGTGCTGCCGCTGATCGCGATGGTCTGGGTGCCGTCGTACAGCAAGATCGAACCGCAATGGTTCGGGTTTCCGTTCTTCTACTGGTACCAGCTGCTGTGGGTGTTCATTAGCGCGGTGATCACCGCGTTCGTGTACCGGAAGACCAAGCACGCATGGAAGGCCGGCGGCTCGCAGGGAGGTGCGCAATGAACCTCGGCGCCACCTTCGTCTTCGTCCTGCTGTTCATCGGCGTCACCATCCTCGGCTTTCTCGCCGCGAACTGGCGGCGCGGCGATCTCGCCCATCTCGACGAATGGGGCCTCGGCGGCCGCCGCTTCGGCACGATCGTCACGTGGTTCCTGCTCGGCGGCGATCTCTATACGGCCTACACGTTCGTCGCGGTGCCCGCGCTCGTGTTCGGCGCCGGCGCGATGGGCTTCTTCGCGTTGCCGTACACGATCCTGATCTATCCGTTTGCGTTCGTCGTGTTTCCGAAGTTGTGGAGCATCGCGAAGCGTCACGGCTACGTGACCGCGGCCGATTTCGTCCACGCCCGCTACGGCAGCCGGATGCTCGCGCTCGCGATCGCGGTGACGGGCATCGTCGCGACCATGCCGTACATCGCGCTGCAGCTGGTCGGCATCGAAGTGGTGATCGGCGCGCTCGGCTTCGACACCACCGGCTTCGTCGGCGACCTGCCGCTGATCATCGCGTTCGCGATCCTCGCCGCGTACACCTACACGTCGGGGCTGCGCGCACCGGCGATGATCGCGATCGTGAAGGACATCCTGATCTACATCACGATCGCCGCGGCGATCATCGTGATCCCGGCCAAGCTCGGCGGCTTCGGGCACATCTTCGCGACGGTGCCGCCGGCCAAGCTGCTGCTCAAGGCGCCGGACGCGACGAGCCTGAACGGCTACAGCGCCTACGCGACGCTCGCGATCGGCTCCGCGCTCGCGTTGTTCCTGTATCCGCATTCGGTCACGGCGATCCTGTCGTCGTCGTCGGGCAACACGATTCGTCGCAACATGGCGATGCTGCCCGCGTATTCGTTCGTGCTCGGCCTGCTCGCGCTGCTCGGCTACATGGCGCTCGCCTCCGGCGTGAAGGACATGCCGCAATACGCGCCGTACTTCAAGGCGTTCGGCCCGAACTTCGCGGTGCCCGCGCTGTTCCTCAACTACTTCCCGTCGTGGTTCGTCGGCGTCGCGTTCGCGGCGATCGGCATCGGCGCGCTGGTGCCGGCGGCGATCATGTCGATCGCGGCCGCGAACCTCTATACGCGCAACATCCACCGCGAGTTCGTCAACCGCAACATGACGCACCACCAGGAGACGCACGTCGCGAAGCTGGTGTCGCTGATCGTGAAGGTCGGCGCGGTCGCGTTCATCCTCGGGCTGCCGCTCACGTATGCGATCCAGCTGCAACTGCTCGGCGGGATCTGGATCATCCAGACGCTGCCGGCGATCGTGCTCGGCCTGTACACGCGCGTGCTCGACCATCGCGGGCTGCTGGCCGGCTGGGCGGCAGGCATCGTCTGCGGGACGTGGATGGCGATCTCGCTGAAGCTGGCGAGTTCGATCTTCACGATCCATCTGTTCGGTCTCGCGATTCCCGGCTATGCGGCGGTGTGGTCGCTGATCGTGAACCTGGTCGTGTCGGTGGTGGTGAGCGTGCTGGTGCGCGCGATGGGCGTCGCGCATGCGGAGGATCGCACGCGGCCCGAAGACTATCTCGACGTGATCGAGGGCTGAAGCCGGCTGCCCCGCAGGAAGGACGCCCGCCGCTGCGCAGCGGCGGGCGTTGTCATTTGCGTCAGGCTTGCGCGTGCTTCGCGAGGTCGTCGCGCTGCGACAGATCCTCGACGTTGACCATCCAGTGCACGCCGAAGCGATCCTTCGCCATCCCGAAGCCGAGCGCCCAGAACGTCTTGCCGAACGGCATCGTCACTTCGCCGCCGTCGGCGAGCGCGTCGAACAGCTTCTGGCCGTCTTCGACCGTCGCCGGGTTCAGCGACAGCGAATAGCCGGCGTGCGCGCCGCCGCCCGGCTGGCTGCAGTCGCCGTCCGAGCACATGATCATCGAGTCGCCGATCGTGAAACTGGCATGCATCACCTTGTCGGCCATCTCCGGCGACATCGGGAAATCGGGGTTCGGCGGCGCATCCTTGAAGTGCATCTTGAACATCGTCTTCGCGCCAAGCGCCCGTTCGTAGAACTGAAGGGCTTCTTCCGCACGGCCATAGAACGTCAGATACGGTTGGACCTGCATCGTTGTCTCCTGTTGACCGGAGCGGCATGTCGGCGCCGCGCCGGGTGCTGCGACGATTGACCGAAACGGCGCGCCGGGATGCGGCCGGCGCACTCGTGACGTGGATTGTAGTGCGCGGGCCCGGAGATCGAACGAAAAATAAAAACGGCCGCGAACATGCAGTTCGCGGCCGTCGGGCACGCATGGTGACGGCTGCTGCCAGTGCGGCGGCAAGCTTGCCCGCCGCGCTCGCGCGCCGCCAGGCTCAGCGCAGCGCGGCGATCAGTTTCTCGAGCTTGACCGCATCGGCGGCGAATACGCGGATGCCTTCGGCAAGTTTTTCCGTCGCCATCGCGTCGTCGTTCAGCTGGAAGCGGAACGACGCTTCGTCGATCGCGACGCGTTCGGTGGGCTTGTCGTGCAGCGCGTCGGGCGACAGCTTGCGCTCGACCGGATCGTTGCTGTCCTGCAGCTTCTGCAGCAGGTCGGGGCTGATGGTCAGCAGATCGCAGCCGGCCAGCTCGATGATCTGGCTCGTCGTGCGGAAGCTCGCGCCCATCACCTCGGTGTGGTATCCGAACGTCTTGTAGTAGGTGTAGATGCGGCGCACGGACTGCACGCCCGGATCGTTCGCGCCGCCGTCCTTCGCTTCGTCCCAGTCGGCGCCGGCCTGCTTCTTGTACCAGTCGTAGATGCGGCCGACGAACGGCGAGATCAGCTGCGCGCCCGCTTCGGCGCACGCGGCGGCCTGCACCAGCGAGAAAAGCAGGGTCATGTTGCACTTGATCCCTTCCTGCTGCAGCACCTGCGCCGCGCGGATGCCTTCCCAGGTCGAGGCGAGCTTGATCAGGATGCGTTCGCGGCCGATGCCGGCTGCTTCGTACAGCTTGATGAGCTCGCGGCCCTTGTCGATCGAGCGCTGCGTGTCGAACGACAGGCGCGCGTCGACTTCGGTCGACACGCGGCCCGGGATCAGCTTCAGGATCTCGGTGCCGAATGCGATCAGCAGGCGATCGATGATGAAATCGGTGCTTTCGTTGCGGTGATCGCGGACGGTTTTCTCGAGAATCGGCTTGTACGCGTCCTTCTGGACGGCCTTCAGGATCAGCGACGGGTTCGTGGTCGCGTCCTGCGGCTTGTATTGCGCGAGCTGCTGGAAATCGCCCGTGTCGGCGACGACGGTCGTGTACTGCTTCAGCTGGTCGAGTGCGGTAGTCATGGCGATTCGGGAGGAGGGCGCAAGGCGCCTGGGTTCTCACGGGCCGCGCGAGCGCGGCAGCGAAGCGAGACGGCGCGGGGCGCCGCCTGCGATCCACTATTCTAGGCCCGATTCGCGTCGCGCACGTGATGGCGCGCCGCTCGGCCGGCACGAGGCGGCGCCGTGCGCGCGGTTATGCGGGGCGTCGCGCGTTCAGGATCACTTGCGTGACGATCCCGGCCACGAGCCCCCAGAACGCCGATCCGATCGACAGCAGCGTGAGGCCCGACGCCGTGACCATGAACGTGACGAGCGCTGCTTCGCGCTGCTTCACGTCCTGCATCGCATTCGCGAGCCCGCTCATGATCGAGCCGAACAGCGCGAGCGCTGCGACCGACACGACCAGCGCCTTCGGCAGCGCCGCGAACAGCGCGGCGATCGTCGCGCCGAACACGCCGGCGATCAGATAGAAGGTGCCGCACCAGACGGCGGCCGTGTAGCGCTTCGCGTGATCCTCGTGCGCTTCGGGGCCGGTGCAGATCGCGGCCGTGATCGCCGCGAGGTTCACGCCGTGCGAGCCGAACGGCGCGAGCAGCAGCGAGGCGAGCCCGGTCGTCGCGATCAGCGGCGACGACGGCGTCGCATAGCCGTCCGCGCGCAGCACCGCGATGCCCGGCACGTTCTGCGACGCCATCGCAACGACGAACAGGGGAATGCCGATGCTGACGATCGACGCGATCGAGAACGCCGGCATCGTGAACACCGGCTGCGCGAGCGCGATGTGGAAGCGGCTGAAGTCGAGCAGGCCGAGGCCGCCGGCCACCGCGGTGCCGACGATCAGCGTCGTGACGATCGCGTAGCGCGGCGCGGCGCGCTTGACGATCAGGTAGGTGAAGAACATCGCGAGCACGAGGGCGGTCTGGAACTGGGCCGCGCGGAAGATCTCGATGCCGATCTCGAACAGGATGCCGGCGAGCAACGCGGCCGCGATGCCGGCCGGAATGCGCTTCATCAGCGTATCGAACAGCCCGCTCACGCCGACGGCCGTCAGCAGCAGCGCGCAGACGACGAACGCGCCGATCGCTTCGGGATACGGCACGCCGGGCAGCGACGCGATCAGCAGCGCGGCGCCCGGCGTCGACCACGCGACGACGACCGGCGCGCGAAACCGCAGCGACAGCCCGATGGTCGTGAGCGCCATGCCGATCGACAGCGCCCAGATCCACGACGAGATTTGCGCATCGGTGAGGTGCGCGGCGCGGCCGGCCTGGAACATCAGCACGAGCGAGCTCGTGTAGCCGGTCATCATCGCGACGAAGCCGGCGACGAGCGCCGACACCGACGTATCGGCGAAAAAGCGGCGGCCGCCGGCGCGGCCTGCGCTCGCGGTGGGCGAGGGATTCATGCTATCTCCGAGGGGGAGGCCGCCCGTGCGGCCTGCGGGTCTGCTGGGTGGGTTCGTTATTTGCTGAGCGTGCGCATCGCGGTTTCGAGGCCCGCGAGCGTGAGCGGATACATGCGCTGGCCGAGCACGTCGCGAATGATCGCGATCGACTGCCGGTATTCCCATAGCCGCTCGGGCTCCGGGTTCAGCCATGCATGGTGGGGGAACTGGTCGGCGAAGCGGCGCAGCCACACGGCGCCGGCCTCCGGGTTGTTGTATTCGACCGAGCCGCCGGGCTGCAGCACTTCGTACGGGCTCATCGTCGCGTCGCCGACGAAGATCAGCTTGTAGTCGGGCGTGAACTTGTGCAGCACGTCCCACGTCGCGGTGCGCTCCGACTGGCGCCGGCGATTGTTCTTCCACAGGTGGTCGTACACGCAGTTGTGGAAATAGTAGAACTCGAGGTGCTTGAACTCGGCCTTCGCGGCCGAGAACAGTTCTTCGGTGCGCTTGATGTGGTCGTCCATCGAGCCGCCGACGTCGAGCAGCATCAGCACCTTCACGTTGTTGTGGCGCTCGGGCACCATCCGCAGATCGAGCCAGCCGGCGTTCGCGGCCGTGCTGCGGATCGTGCCGGGCAGGTCGAGCTCCTCGGCCGCGCCTTCGCGCGCGAAGCGGCGCAGGCGGCGCAGCGCGACCTTGATGTTGCGCGTGCCGATCTCCACCGAGTCGTCGTAGTCGCGATACGCGCGCGCCTCCCACACCTTGACCGCGGTGCGGTTGCCGTTCGACGGGCCGCCGATGCGGATCCCTTCGGGGTTGTAGCCGCCGTGGCCGAACGGCGAGGTGCCGCCGGTGCCGATCCACTTGTTGCCGCCTTCGTGGCGCTCCTTCTGCTCGTCGAGCAGCGCCTTCAGGCGCGCCATCAGCTTGTCGAGCCCGCCCATCGCTTCGATCTGCGCCTTCTCGTCCGGCGACAGCTCGCGCTCGAGGCGCTTCTCGAGCCAGTCGAGCGGAATGTCGAACGCGTCGGACGGCAGCGCGGACACGCCGTGGAAATACGCGCCGAACGCCTGGTCGAACTTGTCGAAGTACTGCTCGTCCTTCACGAGCGTCATCCGCGCGAGGAAGTAGAACGCGTCGATCGACGGCGAGATCAGGCCGGCCTTCAGCGCTTCGAGCAGCGTCAGGTATTCCTTCACCGAGACGGGCAGCTTGGCTGCGCGCAGCGCGTAGAAGAAATTGAGCAGCATGGCCGGGCCTTCGCGCGTGGGTTACCGGTTGTGCCGGTTCATGTAGACGAGCCGCTCGAGCAGGCTCAGATCCTGCTCGTTCTTCAGCAGCGCGCCGGCGAGCGGCGGGACGATCTGCTTCGCGTCGGCGCCGCGCAGCGCGTCGGCGGGGATGTTCTCGGCGAGCAGCAGCTTCAGCCAGTCGAGCAGCTCGGACGTCGACGGCTTCTTCTTGAGGCCCGACACGCTGCGCAATTCGAAGAAACTCTGCAGCGCGGCCTGCAGCAGCTCCTCGCGGATGTTCGGGAAGTGGACCGCGACGATCTTCTGCATCGTCGACGCATCGGGAAACTGGATGTAGTGGAAGAAGCAGCGGCGCAGGAACGCGTCGGGCAATTCCTTCTCGTTGTTCGACGTGATGATCACGAGCGGGCGATGCTTCGCGCGCACCGTCTCGCGCGTCTCGTACACGTGGAACTCCATGCGGTCGAGCTCGCGCAGCAGGTCGTTCGGGAATTCGATGTCGGCCTTGTCGATCTCGTCGATCAGCAGCACGCTCGGGCGCTCGGCGTCGAACGCCTGCCACAGCACGCCTTTCACGATGTAGTTCGCGATGTCCTTCACGCGTTCGTCGCCGAGCTGCGAGTCGCGCAGGCGCGAGACGGCGTCGTATTCGTACAGGCCCTGCTGCGCTTTGGTGGTCGACTTGATGTGCCACTGCAGCAGCGGCATGTCGAGCGCGGCGGCCACTTCCTCGGCGAGCATCGTCTTGCCGGTGCCGGGTTCGCCCTTGATCAGCAGCGGGCGCTGCAGCGTCAGTGCGGCGTTGACCGCGAGCTTCAGGTCGTCGGTGGCGACGTAGTGCGAGGATCCTTCGAAACGCATGGCGGCGCTCTTTTCTGGTCTCAAAAAAAACCAGTATAAGTCAGAAGGGCTGTCCGGTTGGCGCGCTCCCGCGTATCGTTGCCGGGGCTGCGGCGGGCCGGGCGCGGGCGCCGTGTGGACGCATTCCCCGCCGACGCGGTACAATCTGGCCGTTTTTTTTGGCCTGCGTGGCGACCGATAAGCAAAACGGCGCGGGCCGTTGCCGCTTCGGCGCCAGTTTCCCCTCAAGCTAGGTTACAAGAGCTATGAACAAATTCGTCGGCAAACACGTCGTTGTCGCGGCGCTCGTGGCGCTCGCGGGCAGCGCGCAGGCGGCCGGTGTGGTCGGCAACCCGAAGGACGGGGCGAGCAAGGCCGCCATGTGCATCGGTTGCCACGGCATCCAGGATTACCGCGCGGCGTACCCGGAGGTCTACCGGGTGCCCGTCCTCGGCGGCCAGAACCAGCAATATCTCGAGAACGCGCTGAAGGCCTACCGCAAGAAGGATCGTCACTTCCCGTCGATGAATGCGATCGCCGGTTCGCTGACGGATCAGGACATCGCGGATCTGGCGGCCTACTATGCCGCCCAGAAGGCCGACACGAAGGACAATCCCTACAAGTAAAGCGCGCGCCGCCGATCAGACCGGCGGGACAGGAGCATTCATGAACAACGCATTCAAGACGGCGGCGGTGGCACTGGCGGCCGGCCTCGCGATCGGTACCGCGCATGCGGCGGACACGACGAAGGGCAAGGAACTGGTCGAGTCGCACAACTGCGCGGCCTGCCACGGCGCGCAACTGAACAAGCCGATCAACGCCGAATATCCGCGCCTCGCGGGCCAGCACGCCGACTACCTCGTGTGGGCGATGCGCCAGTACCAGATGGGGCTGACGAACCCGCTGCTCGGCCGCAACAACGCGATCATGCAGGCGCAGGTGCAGAATCTGTCGGTGAGCGACATGAAGGACATCGCCGCCTACATCGAGTCGCTGAAAGAAACCGATCTCGTCTTCAAGAAGTAAGTGTGCCGGGCCGAGCGGCCCGTGCAGCGAAATACCCCGCCGCGGCGGGGTATTTTTTTGTCCGCGCGGCGGCGGCCGGCGGCCGGCGATCGCGCTGCGGCCCGCGGTCAGTCGCGCGACGCGCGGCGCAGGATGCGTTGCAGATAGGCGTCGGTGTCCGGCGGCGTGCCGGTGCGCTGCGCTTCCCAGATCGTCTCGCCGAGACATTCCATGATCGTGTGCTGCGCTTCGTGCGTCGAGTCGAGCTTCGCGGCCAGCTTGTCGTGCGCGGCGCGGATGCCGGGCGGCTGGTCGATCGACAACTGCTCGCTGATCGCGAGGTGCATCGACAGGTGCAGGAACGGGTTCGTGCGACCTTCCTCGGGCGTGTAGTTGCGCGCGGCGGCGCCGTCGGCGTCCGCGAGCTCGTCGTGGTATTCGGGGTGTTCGACGATCCAGTCGGCGGCCATCGCTTCCAGCGGCGTCAGGATCTCGCCTGCGCGCTGCTTGCGCCAGGTTTCGGTGAAAAAGCGACGGACTTCGTCGCGACTCGGATTGAACATGATCGGGGAAACGTCGTGATTCGGACGGCCTGATGCCGCGTCGCGCATTGTACGCCGGGTCGGCGGGCGGTGCTGGCGGGCGGTTGGGCGCGAGCGGAACGCGCGTTGCGGGATGCGGCGGGCGGCCGCGATTGGGTGCGCAGGCCGCGTTGGCCGCGCGCCTCGCAACGGATGAGCGGGGGCTAGGCTTGCGGACGCCGGACCGCTAGACTCCGTCGATCGCCGTCGTCGCGCTCGTTGCGCTCCATCATGTCCGCCACCGCCCGTTCATCGTCCGCCGCGCTGCGAGGCGCGTTCTATGTCGCGCTGTCCGCCGCCGCGTTCGGCGCGATGGCGATTTTCGGCCGCTATGCGTATGCGGCCGGCGTCGACGTGCTCGGCCTGCTGATCGTGCGGTTCGCGATCGGCGGCGCGATCCTCGCGGCGATTGCGCGGCGGCGGCGCGTCGCGTGGCCGCGCGGGCGCAGGCTCGCGCCGCTCGTCGCGATGGGCGCGCTCGGCTACGTCGGGCAGTCGTTCTGCTATTTCAGCGCGCTTCAGCATGCGCAGGCGAGCCTCGTCGCGTTGCTGCTCTATCTGTATCCGGCCTTCGTCACGCTGCTCGCAGCATGGTGGCTCGGCGAGCGCCTGACGCGCGCGAAGGCCGTCGCGCTCGTGCTGTGCGTGGCCGGCTCGGCGCTGATGGTCGGCGGCGGGCATGGCGAGCCGCTCGGCATTGGGCTCGCGCTGGCGGCCGCGGTGATCTATTCGCTGTACATCGTCGGCGGCACGAAGGCGACACGCGGCGTCGATCCGCTCGCGACTACTGCGATCATCTGCCTGTCGGCCACCGCGACGCTCGTCGCAATCGCTGTCGTGCGGACAGCGGCGTTCGGCGCGCCGCCGCGCTGGCCAGCGACGGCCGGCGGCTGGGCGTCGATGCTGGCGATCGCGCTGGTCTCGACGGTCGCCGCGATGCTGGCGTTCTTCGCCGGCCTCGAGCGGCTCGGCGCCGCGCGCACGTCGATGCTGTCGACGCTCGAGCCGGTCGTGACGGTCGCGCTCGCGGCGCTGCTGTTCGGCGAGGCGTTGTCGCCGCTGCAGTGGGTCGGCGGCCTCGCGATTCTCGCGGCCGTGCTGGCGCTCGTGCGTGCGGGCGGCGCGGCGGTCGACGATACGACGGCGACGTCCAACGCGTAGCGGGGGGCGGAAGGGCGGCGGTGGTG
>NZ_PQMX01000054.1:0-43445 GCF_004368385.1 Burkholderia sp. B10
GGCGCATGACTGGCCGGCGCCCCCGCCGCTCGTCCGGACCGGCCGCCACCCGCACCGGCCCCGGCCCCGGCCCCGATACATCCCAGGAGACGCACCCATGCCAGCGCAACGCAACGCCCATCCGCCCGTCCCGTTGTCCCGATCCGCGGCGGCTTCGGCGGCATCGGCCGGCTCGCGCATCCGTACGACACGGCGGTCGTCGCGGCCGTCGCGCTCGTCCTCCATTACTGGGGCGCCCGCACCGGCATCCGTGCCGACGAGCTGCAGCTCGACGACGACGAAGGCTGACGCCCCGCTTTCCGCTTCTATCCGCCCCTTCCCACTCCGGCCGCACGCAGTGCGCGCGGCGCCGCATTTTCCAAGGAACCCCATGCAACTCACAGGCCAGCTCCTGATCGGCCAGACGGCCGTCGCCGGACGGAACGGCACCTTTCACGCGATCGCCGCCGCGACCGGCGAGCCGCTCGCGCCCGCATTCGGCGGCGCGAGCCCGCACGACCTCGACACGGCCTGTGCGCTCGCCGACGCCGCCTTCGACACCTATCGCGACACGCATCCCGAGCAACGCGCCGCGTTTCTCGAGGCGATCGGCCGCAACATCGTCGCGCTCGGCGACGAGCTGATCGAACGCTGCGTCGTCGAAACCGGGCTGCCGCGCGCGCGCATCGAAGGCGAGCGCGGCCGCACGGTCGGCCAGCTCGCGCTGTTCGCGGCGCTGCTGCGTGACGGCGCTTACATCGATGCGCGCATCGACCCCGCGCGCCCCGAGCGCAAGCCGCTGCCGCGCGTGGACCTACGGCTACGCAACGTCGCGATCGGCCCGGTGGCCGTGTTCGGCGCGTCGAACTTCCCGCTCGCGTTCTCGGTGGCGGGCGGCGACACCGCGTCGGCGCTGGCCGCCGGCTGCCCGGTGATCGTCAAGGCGCACTCGGCGCATCCGGGCACGTCCGAGCTCGTCGGCCGCGCGATCCAGCAGGCCGTGCGCGACTGCACGCTGCCGGCCGGCGTGTTCTCGCTGCTGTTCGACGCGTCGCGCGAGATCGGTCAGGCGCTCGTCGCCGACGCGCGCATCAAGGCGGTCGGCTTTACCGGCTCGCGCGGCGGCGGCGTCGCGCTGATGCACATCGCGGCCGTGCGCCACGAGCCGATTCCCGTCTATGCGGAAATGAGCTCGATCAACCCGGTGCTGCTGTGCCCGGCCGCGCTCGCCGAACGCCACGATGCGATCGCGGCGCAGTTCGTCGCGTCGCTCACGCTCGGCGCCGGCCAGTTCTGCACGAACCCCGGCCTGGTGCTCGCGATCGACGGCCCGGCCTTGCGTGCGTTCGAGGGCGCGGCGGTCACCGCTATCCAGGCGAGCGCGGCGCAGACGATGCTGACGCCGCACATGCATGCGAGCTACACGCGCGGCGTGATCGCACAGCGCGCGCACGGCGCGGTCGAGCTGCTTGCCGAAGGCGCCGAAGGCGGCCGCTATCAGGCGCGCGCCGCGCTGTTCGCGACGTCGGCCGACGCGTTCGTCGCGCACCCCGAATTGCGCAACGAAGTGTTCGGCCCCGCGTCGCTGATCGTGCGCTGCCCGGACGCCGATACGCTGCATCGCGTGCTGAAGTCGCTCGAAGGCCAGTTGACGATCGCCGCGCACATCGCCCACGACGACGCGCCGCTGTTCGCCGCGCTGCGCCCGACGCTCGAGCGCAAGGCCGGCCGCATTCTGGTCAACGGCTTCGGCACGGGCGTCGAGGTCGGCCACGCGATGGTGCACGGCGGCCCGTTCCCGGCGACGTCCGACACGCGCACCACGTCGGTCGGCGCGCGCGCGATCGAGCGGTTCCTGCGGCCGGTGTCGTACCAGGACGTGCCCGACGCACTGCTGCCCGACGCGCTCCGCGACGGCAACCCGCTGAACGTGCCGCAACGCATCGACGGCGTGCCGGCGCCGCGGGCAGCGCGCGATGTCTGAGCCGCGCGCCGACGTCGTGCTGGCGCTCGACGACGTCCATGCACTCGCGCTGCGGGTGCTGATACACCACGGGATGTCGCTTGCGCACGCGCATGCGATCGCCGACGTCATCACGCAGGGCCAGCGCGACGAGTGCCACTCGCACGGCGTGTATCGGCTGCTCGTATGCGTGCGCACGCTGAAGAAAGGCAAGGTCGATCCACGCGCCGTGCCGACGCTGCGACGCCTGTCGTCGTCGATCGTCGCGCTCGACGCGCATCGCGGCTTCTCGCTGCTGAGCTTCAAGACGGGGCTGCCGGTGCTCGTCGGGATGGCGAAGCAACACGGCATCGCGGCGATGGCGATCAACAACTGCTACCACTTCTCGGCGCTGTGGCCCGAGGTCGAAGCGATCGCCGCCGAGGGGCTGGCCGGCATCGCGATGAACCCGAGCCACAGCTGGGTCGCGCCGGAAGGCGGCCGCGAACCGGTGTTCGGCACGAATCCGATCGCGTTCGCTTGGCCGCGCCCGGGCGGACTGCCGTTCGTGTTCGACTTCGCGACCAGCGCGATCGCGCGCGGCGACATCGAGCTGCACGCTAAACGGGGCGACGCGATCCCGCCGCACTGGGCGATCGACGCCGACGGCCGGCCGACCACCGATCCGCACGCCGCCCTGCGGGGCGCGATGCGCACGTTCGGCGGGCACAAGGGCTCGGCGCTCGCGGCGATGGTCGAGCTGCTCGGCGGCGCGCTGATCGGCGACCTGACGAGTCAGGAGTCGCTGGCGTTCGACGGCGGCGTCGGCGCCACGCCGTGCCACGGCGAGCTCGTGGTCGCGTTCGACCCGAAGGTGTTCCTCGGCGACGACCTCGACGCGGGTCTCGCGCGCGGCGAACGGCTGTTCGACGCGATCACCGCGCAAGGGGCGCGACTGCCGTCGCAGCGGCGCTTCGACGCCCGTGCGCGCAGCATCGCGCACGGCGTGCGGATTCCGCGGGCGCTGTACGACGAGATTCTCGCGCTGGTCGAGTGAGGCGTGGCGGTGCGGGCCGGCCTACACGGCCTGCCCTGCGCGCCGCGGCCCGCGGCCGCTCATCGCCTATTGAATGGCCAAACCCCGCGTCCCACCGCCCGCTCCGACCGCCGGCGCACGCCCGGCGGCTGTGGGATAATTGCCCCGTTTGCCCAGGGCGCAGCTCAAGAGGTTGTTCGCACGGGCGCGAGAGAGGCCTTTATTCCCGTGCCTCCACCCTTTTCCGCGATATTTCTTCAGCCATCACAATGCCCACATACCGCTCCAAAACCTCCACCGCCGGCCGCAACATGGCGGGCGCGCGCTCGCTGTGGCGCGCCACCGGCATGAAAGACGACGATTTCTCGAAGCCGATCATCGCGGTCGTCAATTCGTTCACGCAATTCGTGCCCGGGCACGTCCACCTGAAGGATCTCGGCCAGCTGGTCGCGCGCGAGATCGAGGCTGCCGGCGGCGTCGCGAAGGAATTCAACACGATCGCCGTCGACGACGGCATCGCGATGGGCCACGACGGGATGCTGTACTCGCTGCCGAGCCGCGACATCATCGCCGACTCGGTCGAGTACATGGTGAACGCGCACTGCGCGGACGCAATGGTCTGCATCTCGAACTGCGACAAGATCACACCGGGGATGCTGATGGCCGCGATGCGCCTGAACATCCCGGTGATCTTCGTGTCGGGCGGGCCGATGGAAGCCGGCAAGACGCGCCTCGCGAACCCGGTCACCAAGACCATCGAGCTGAAGAAGCTCGACCTCGTCGACGCGATGGTGATCGCAGCCGACCAGTCGTACTCCGACGCCGACGTCGCCGAAGTCGAACGCTCCGCCTGCCCGACCTGCGGTTCGTGCTCGGGCATGTTCACCGCGAACTCGATGAACTGCCTGACCGAAGCGCTCGGCCTGTCGCTGCCCGGCAACGGCACGGTGGTCGCGACGCACGCCGATCGCGAGCAGCTGTTCAAGCGCGCCGGCCGCCGGATCGTCGAGCTGACCCGCCAGTACTACGAACAGGACGACGTGCGCGTGCTGCCGCGCTCGGTCGGCTTCAACGCGTTCGAGAACGCGATGACGCTCGACATCGCGATGGGCGGCTCGACCAACACGATCCTGCACCTGCTCGCGATCGCGCGCGAAGCCGGCATCGACTTCACGATGAGGGACATCGACCGCCTGTCGCGCGTCGTGCCGCAGCTGTGCAAGGTCGCGCCGAACACGAACAAGTACCACATCGAAGACGTCCATCGCGCGGGCGGCATCATGGCGATCCTCGGCGAGCTCGACCGTGCGGGCCGGCTGCACACCGACGTGCCGACGGTCCACGCGCCGACGCTGAAAGATGCACTCGACCAGTGGGACATCGTCCGTACGCAGGACGAAGCGGTGCGCAAGTTCTACCTGGCCGGCCCGGCCGGGGTCCCGACGCAGGTCGCGTTCAGCCAGGACACGCGCTGGCCCAGCCTCGACCTCGACCGCGCCGAGGGCTGCATCCGCTCGTACGAGCACGCGTTCTCGAAGGAAGGCGGCCTCGCCGTGCTGACCGGCAACATCGCGCTCGACGGCTGCGTGGTGAAGACGGCCGGCGTCGACGAGAGCATTCTCGTGTTCGAGGGTTCCGCGCACGTGACCGAGTCGCAGGACGAAGCGGTCGAGAACATCCTGAACGACAAGGTCAAAGCCGGCGACGTGGTGATCGTGCGCTACGAAGGCCCGAAGGGCGGCCCCGGCATGCAGGAAATGCTGTACCCGACGAGCTACATCAAGTCGAAGGGGCTCGGCAAGGCATGCGCGCTGCTGACCGATGGCCGCTTCTCGGGCGGCACGTCAGGTCTGTCGATCGGCCATTGCTCGCCGGAGGCGGCCGCGGGCGGCGCGATCGGCCTCGTGCGCGACGGCGACCGCATTCGCATCGACATCCCGAACCGCACGATCGACGTGCTTGTGTCGGATGAAGAACTCGCGCGCCGCCGCGAAGAGCAGAACGCGAAGGGCTGGAAGCCGGCGCAGCCGCGTCCGCGCAAGGTGTCGGCGGCGCTGAAGGCCTATGCGAAGCTCGTGATGTCGGCGGACAAGGGCGCGGTTCGCGACCTGTCGCTGCTCGACGACTGACCGTCGCCTTAGAGGCCGGGAACGGGCCGGAGACGGGCTCGTTCCCGGCCTCTACCCGAGCCCCACCCGCAGCCCGCCGGCCGGATCGGCAAGCTGCCCAAGCCGCTCTTCGGAGCGGCTTTTTTTCGTCCCGCGGCAACGCGGGCGCCGCGTGTCAGCGGCGAAACTCGTCGTTGCCGACGCCGCCGCCGTGGCCGCCGCCGGCATTTCCGCCACCTTGCGACCGGCCGCCGTAACCGCCGCCGCCTGGGTTTCCCTGCGGCGGCAGCATGCGCGGCCCGCCGCCCGGCCCGGGCGCCGGGCGCACGACGGCTGAACCGGGCGCCGGCCCGGGTTGCGGCGCCGCGTGCGGTGCGGCTGCCGGGCCCGGTTGCGGCGCCGCGTGCGGTACCGGCGCCGCCTGGGGCATCGCCTGTGGGGCCGGCATGCGGTTCGGTCCACCCCAGCCGCCGCGCGTGGCCGACGGCCGCGTATCGCGCTGCGCCGGCGGAGCGCCGCCGGGCGCGCGCTGGATCGGGCCGCCCGGCTGCGGGTGTCCCTGTCCCGGCGGGAGCCCTCCCGGACCGATGCGCGGCTCGGCGCGATGCTCCCAGCGATCGCGATCGTGGAACCACGGGCGCTTGCGGTAATAGCGGTCCCAGTACGCGCCGATCGCGAACCCGGTGACCGGTACGCCGACGATCGCGCCGTATTCGATCAGCGGCACGTAGTAGCCCTGGTATGGATAGTCGAGCTGCTCCGCGTCGATCCAGCCACGCACGCCAGGCAGCGCGACGTCGCACCACGAGTAGTCGCTCAGGCAGCCGAACACGTCCACCGCGGTGCCCGGCGGAAGCTGAGCGACCACCGGATAGTCGGGTGCCGGCCCGGCATAGAGCGCCGCGACCGAGTTCGTGTAGGCGCTGCTTTGCGCGGCGGCGATGCCCGGCGCCGCGGCGATGCCGAACAGGACGACGCACAGACTTCGAATCATCGTTTTGCTCATGGTGCTCTCCCGCGCGGTGCAGCCGCGCGTCCTTCAGTGTCGATGGCCGCCGTGGTGTCCGCCGCCCCAGTGCCCGCCGCCGCCCCAGTATCCGCGGAAACCGAAGCCGATCGAGATCGGCGGCCCGTACCAGCCGGGGTAGTACGCCGGATAGTACGCGGGGTAATAGACCGGATACGGCACGTAGGCCGGTGCGACATAAACGGGGGGCGGCGCGTAGGTGTAATCAGGCGGCGGCTCGGCTGGAGCTGGAGCTGGAGCCGGAACCTGGGCTTGGGCCCGAGCCGGCGCCCGAGCGGGGGCTGGAGTCGGCGCCGGTGCAGCCGCGGACGCCCCGCTCGCCGGCGCGACGAGAAGCTCGCGCTGCGACAGCAGTGCGGGCGCCGGTGCGTAATACGGTGCATAACCGTACGGCCCCGTGTAATAGCAACCACTCAGCGCGAGCATGACCAACGCCAGCGCGGGTCGCTTCGCAGCGGAAAGGGAAATCATCGAATGCTCCGGACGAAATCGGCGCGCCGCCGCGCGGCGCGCGCCTGTATCTAGCTTACGTCCCCTGCATATTTCTGCGGGTTTGATCGGTGACTTTTTGTTTCGCCGCATGAATCGGGCCGATGCGGCCCCACAGGCACGCCGCCTGCTTGCGCGTCTGCCGCGCCGACATTGAAGTTGGCGCGATCGCCCTCACGTTGGATATCGAGTCAGGCTGGCCGGCGCGGACGGGCGTTCGCGGCCCCCGGCGACCTGAAACCCGCGGACCTTCGGCCCGCCCATACAGGAGCGCGGCTCACGCCGCTATCGACATGACCCTGCCACGCCCCACGCTTCGGGCGGACACGCCCCTCGATCCGATCATCCAGCTGCTCGCGCGCGCCGGCGAGCAGGGATATCTGACGCACGCCGACCTCGTCGACGCGCTGCCGCCCGACAGCGACAGCGCCGATGCCCTGGAAGTCGTGCGCGCCGCGCTCGCGGACATCGGCATCGACGTGCTCGACGAGCCGGCCGCGCCCGCGCCGTTCGTCGGCACGACGCCGGTCGACGTCGATCGAGACACGCTCGACGAGAGCCGCGCGCTGCTCGGCGACCTCGCCCGCGGCGCGAGTGCGTCCACCGATCCGATGGCGCTCTACATGCGTCGTATCCATGCGGTGCCGCTGCTCAAGCGCGAGGATGAAATCGTGCTCGCGCGCGAAATCGAAACGGGCCGCCATCAGATCCTGCACGCGCTCGCCGGCTACCCGCCGGCGGTCGATGCGCTGCTGGCGCGCCACGGCGCGGCGAGCGCGACGGACGCGGCCGGCGACGAAGACGACGACACGCCGAACGACGAATCGCGCGCGCGGGCATTCGCACGCCGGGACGCGTTGCGCGACGCGCTCGCGACGCTGCGCGGCGCGCTGCACGCGCAGGGCTGCCGTTCGGCCGAATACCGCGACGCGCGCAACCGCGTGGCCGCGCTGCTCGGCGAGCTTGGCTGGGCCGTCCCGGCCGTCGACGACGCGAGCCGCGTCGTCGATGCACTGGCGCGCGCGCCCGCCAACGCGGCCGGCGATGCCGGCACCGACGCGGCGTGCTTCGATGCGCCCGCGCGGCGCGCGCTCGGCGCCGCGCTGCGCGACGGCCAGCAGAAACTGGGCGACGGCACGCGCGCGATGCTGGAAGCGAACCTGCGGCTCGTGCTGTCGATCGCGCGCAAGTACGTGAATCGCGGCGTCGATCTGCCCGACCTCGTGCAGGACGGCTGCCTCGGCCTGATGCGCGCGATCGAGAAGTTCGAATACCGGCGCGGCTTCAAGTTCTCGACCTACGCGACCTGGTGGATTCGGCAGGCGGTCGCGCGCGCGGTGGCCGACCGCTCGCGCACGATCCGCGTGCCGGTGCACGTCGGCGACCAGTCGCAGCGCGTGCAGCGGCATGCGCTGCGCTTTCGCCAGCGCCACGGCCGCCGCGCGACGCCGGCGGAGCTCGCCGCCGACACCGGCCTCGCCGAGGACAAGCTGCGCGCGTTGCTCGCGCTGCCTGCCGAGCCGCTGTCGCTCGATACGCCGCTGCCGGACGCGGAAACCGGCCTCGTCGACCTGATCGAGGACCAGACCTCGGCGAGCCCGTTCGAACGGCTGGCGAACACGCGCATGCGGGAATGCGTGAGCTCGCTGCTGCGCTCGGTCACGCCGACCGAGGCCGACGTGCTGCGTCGCCGGTTCGGCCTCGGGGGCGCCGAGCCCGACACCTACGACGCCATTGCGCAGGACGCCGGAATGTCGCGCGAGCGCGTGCGGCAGATCGAGAAGCGCGCGCTCGCGACGTTGCGCACGGCCGCGCAGGCGGAAGGCGCGCAGTCGTTCCTCGACGCATAAGCGGCCACGCGCGACGCGCCGCACACCGGTGCGAACGCGCGCGTGTGGGCTGCCGCACGCCCGCAACGTTCGCCGTTGATGCGCGTCAATTTCCATCCGTCACGGGCCGCGACAATGTGCTGAAATGAAGCGTGCTGCGGCGCATTGCGCGCCGCGTCCATCCCGTTTGCGCTTGCCCCGGTCCCGCGCCATGGAAACGACCATCAGCCACACCGACGAGGAAAACCGGCAGATCGCCGACCATCTGCGCGAGGCCGCGCAGTTGCTTGCCGACCAGGGAGCGAATCCGTATCGGGTGGCCGCCTACCGCGCGTCCGCCGATACGATCGAATCGCTCGACGAAGCGCTGCGCGCGCGGTTCGACGCGGGCGGCGTGGATGCGCTGGGCGCGCTGCCGGCAGTCGGCGCAGGCGTCGCGCAGGCGATCGCCGAACTGCTGGTGAGCGGCCGCTGGCGTCTGCTCGACCGGTTGCGCGGCGACGCCGAGCGCGTGTCCGCGTTCGAGGCCGTGCCGGGCATCGGCCACGGGCTCGCGCTGCGCATTCACGACCAGTTGCAGATCGATACGCTCGAGGAGCTGGAGCGCGCCGCGCGCAGCGGCCAGCTCGAAGCGATCGCGGGCGTCGGCCCGCGGCGTGCGGCCGGCATCCGCGCCGCGCTCGACGACGTGTTGAGCCGCCGCCGACGCTGGCAAGGCCATGCGCGCGACGCCGGCCTCGGCACCGAGCCGCCGGTCGAACTGCTGCTGTATATCGATCGCCTGTACCGCAACAAGGCGGCCGCCGGCATGCTGCCGACCCTCGTGCCGCGCCGCCTGAACGCGGACGTCAGCGTGTCGCCGCCCGTGATGCACATGACGAAGGGCGGCTGGCATTTCACCGCCCTGGCCGCGTGCCCTGCCCGCGCGCAGGAGCCGTCCGCGACCGCCGATTGGGTCGCGCTCTATTTCTACGATGCAACGCAGCGCGAACAGTTGCGCACCGTCGTCACCGGGACGCTCGGCGCGCTCGCCGGCAAGCGGGTCGTGCGAGGACGCGAGATGGAATGCCGCGTGTATCACGCGGGATGACGGGCCGTACGGCGTTCTAGCCCGTTCTGGCTCGTCAAGGGCTATCCGGTTTCGTCCGGCGCGCCGGGGCGCGATGCGCGGCGATGCGCAGCAGCTTGCGAAACGACGGACATTCGAGATGGCTCGGCGCCGGACAGGCGGCTGCATGTCGCAGCGCGTCGCGCACCGAGCCGAGGCGGCGGATCGTACGGTCGAGTTCGTCGGCCTTGCGCTCGAGCGTCGCGCGGTCGATCGCCGGTCGGCCGTCCGCGCCGAACATCGCCAGCATGTCATCGAGCGAGAAACCGGCTTCCCGGCCGAGCGCGATCAATGCGAGACGCTCCAGCACCGACGCGTCGTACTGACGCCGCAGCCCATGCCGTCCGCTCGGCACGATCAAGCCCTTTTCCTCGTAGTAGCGCAGCGTCGAGGCGGGGAGCCCCGAGCGGCGCGCGACCTCGGCGATATCCAGACGATTCATGCTTGGCCTCGAGTGAACTTGAAGCCGCAAGATAGTCGCTCGACCGTTCCGATACAAGCGCGACGCGTGCGTGCCGCCGCGGGGGTTGCGGCGTGATTGGAGCCGCCCGCCGCGCATGCAGCGCGGCAGCGACAAATTAACGGCGCGGCGGGGGCGCACGCGCGGCGCACGCCCCACTCCGCGCCGGTCAGGCTCAGACCTTCATCGAGCCGGTGCGCACGAAGCGCTCGTGCCACGACAGCGACTCGGCGAGCAGATGCGGCGTGTGCTTGCCGAAGCTCTCGCGCGACGCGCGCTCGAAGTAGTCCTCGAGCATCGGCCGGTAATCCGGGTGCGCGCAGTTCGCGATGATCTTGCGCGCGCGCTGCTTCGGCGACAGGCCGCGCAGATCGGCGAGGCCCTGCTCGGTGACGACCACCGCGACGTCGTGCTCGGTATGATCGACGTGGCTCGCCATCGGCACGATCCGCGAGATCGCGCCGCCCTTCGCGGTACTGGCCGACATAAAGCACGACAGATAGCCGTTGCGCGCGAAGTCGCCCGAGCCGCCGATGCCGTTCTGGATCTTCGTGCCCATCACGTGCGTCGAGTTCACGTTGCCGTAGATGTCGGCTTCGATCATCCCGTTCATCGCGATGCAGCCGAGGCGGCGCACGAGTTCCGGATGGTTGCTGATCTCCTGCGGACGCAGCAGGATCTTTTCGCGGAACGTCGCGATTTCGTCGGCGAAACGCTGCACGGCCGGCGGGCTCAGCGACAGCGCGGTGGCCGACGCGAAGCTCAGCGTGCCGTCGTCGAGCAGGTCGAGCATGCCGTCCTGGATCACCTCGGTGTACGCGGTGAGGTTCGAGAAGCCGGCCGTGCTCAGTTCGGCGAGCACCGCGTTGGTGATGTTGCCGACGCCCGACTGCAGCGGCAGCAGGTTTTCCGGCAGCCGGCCGCGCTTCACTTCATGACGCAGGAAGTCGATCAGTTGCGTCGCGATCTGCTTCGACGTGGCGTCCGGTGCGGAGAACGCGTTGCTGCGATCGGGCGCGTCGGTTTCGACGATCGCGACGATCTTCTCGGCCGGGCAGCGCAGGTACGGTTCGCCGATGCGGTCGTCGCTCTTCGTGAGCGGAATCGGCTTGCGGTGCGGCGGCAGCGCGGTGCCGTAATAGACGTCGTGCATCCCGTCCAGGCCGAGCGGCTGGCGCGAGTTGACTTCGAGGATCACGTGCTTGGCTTGCTCCAGCCACGTCTTGTTGTTGCCGATCGACGCGGACGGAATCAGCAGGCCGTCCTCGCGGATGCCCGCGACTTCGACGATCGCGACGTCGAGATCGCCGTACAGGCCGAACCATGCGTACTGAGCGACGTGGCTCAGGTGGACGTCCTGGTAATCGACTTCGCCGTTGTTGATCTTGTCGCGCAGCGTCGGGTCGGACTGGTACGGCAGACGCATCGAGATGCCGTCGGTGCGGGCGAGCGCGCCGTCGAGTTCAGGCGCGGTCGACGCGCCCGTCAGCACGTTGATCCGGAACGTTTCGCCGCGGGCGTGGGCCGCCTCGATGTGCGCGGCGAGCGCGGCCGGCACGGCCTTCGGATAGCCGGAGCCGGTGAAGCCGCTCATCGCGACGGTCATGCCGGGACGGATCATCGCGGCGGCTTCGTCGGCGGTGCGGACGAGCGAACGCAAAGCGGGAGCAAGGATGCGTGAAGAAGACATGGCTATATATCTGAAGCTTCTGGTCTGTCGTTGACGTCGCGGGGGGTGTCTCCTGAGCGACGCGAAGCCCTTGGGGCCGCGAGGGCGGCCCGGCACCACGGGCACGGTCCGAGTATCGCAGACGCCGTCGTCGCGAAATGTCAGCCCGAATGAAAAAGATTCTTGCCGGATGCGCCTGATATCGAACGGCACTTCTGTGTCAGTCGGTCGTAATTTGACCGAATGCGACAGAAAGCAATTCGAAAGAAAACGGCCATTCTCGCCCGGACAGCTTACGAAATGCTGAACGTCGACCGAGCGAAAACCGTCCGGATCCGGCGTCGGCAACCGGGCAATCCGCGCACGCCGAGCGCTTCGCGAATCGCTGCTGCGAATTGTCGCGCGGCGCCCCGTCTCGACCCGTGACCGAGATCAAAGCCGCACGCCCGCGCGGATCCGCGCCGAGCGCCGCTGCGCGGCCCGCCGGCCCTTGACGGCGGCGCGCGGCGAACCCCGCTGGAACCGGTACGATCCGAAGGCGGGAACGCCAATTCACGGGCCCGGATTACAACTTGCCAACACCCGGAATACTCCGTAACACAGGCACATGTCAGGACATTGGTCCAAGGAAAAGCAACAAATTACAATTCCGTATATATTTCGCCGATGGACCAAAGAAAAACCGCCAACCGTTCCGAGCCCCCCCTGCCCCGTACCTGGGATGCGCGGCTCGCGCGCGCGCTCGTCCGACCGCTGATCGACACGCCCGTTACCCCCAACCACCTCACCACCCTGCGCCTGCTGATCGGCGTCGCGGGCGCGTGGTGCCTCGCGCAAGGCGGCTTCGGCTGGATCAACGCCGGCGCGCTGCTGATCGTGCTGTCCAACTTCGTCGACCATACCGATGGCGAGCTCGCCCGCATCAGCGGCAAGTCGAGCAAGATCGGTCACTTTTACGACCTCGCCGCCGATGCGCTCGTCACGGTCGCGCTGTTCGTCAGCATGGGCGTCGGCGTCGTCGCACAGGGCGGCCAGATGATCGCGTCGCCGGTGCTGCTGGGCGCCGCGGCCGGCGCGGCCGTCGCGCTGATCTTCTTCCTGCGGATGCGGATCGAATCGATCGCCGGCAAGGCAGGCACCAAACAGGCATTCGCGGGCGGCTTCGAGACCGAAGACGTCCTCTACCTGCTGCCGCTCGTCACGCTCGTCGACGGCGTGCAGCCGTTCCTGCTCGCGGCGTCGATCGGCGCGCCGCTGTTCGCCGCATGGGTCGTGATCGACTGGTGGCGCGTCGTGCGCCGCGACGGCGCCGCGCAATCGAACGCCGCGCCGCAGGTCTTCATGTCCCCGTCGAGCGGCCGCGCACGCAGCGACCGGCCGGGCGGCACTCAAAATCAAACTGAAATCCAGGCTTCCAAATGACTTCTAGCACGCGCGACGACTCCGTGCTGAGCCCGGCACGCCCCGCGCCTGCGCGCGCGGCGGCAGCCGATCCCGATCGCACCGTGGCCGACTGCGTCGGCCGTCTCGACGTCGATCGCCTGCGCGGCGACTACACGCGCCAGGGATCGTTCCTGTATCTGGACAGCTTCCTGCCGCCCGACGCGCACGCGAAACTCGCGGCCGCCGCACGCGCGATGCAGGCCGGCCTGAACCGCAATTACCTGCCCGGCCACAAGCAGGGCGGCAGCGTGAGCCGGCACACGATCGACGAACAGGCGCCGTACATCGCCGAGCTGTACCGCTCGAAGGCGCTGATCGGCTTCCTCGAGAAAATCACCGGCGACAAGCTGATGCTGTCGCCGGACGACGATCCGCACGCTTACGCGCTGTACTACTACACGAAGCCGGGCGACCACATCGGCTGGCACTACGACACGTCGTACTACGACGGCCGCCGCTACACGCTGCTGTTCGGCGTGATCGACGATTCGACGTGCCGGCTTGACTACGAACTGCACACCCGCAACCCGGACGTGCCCGACGAAGCGGGCTCCGTGCAGATCGCCGACGGCGGCATCGTGCTGTTCGACGGCGACAAGCTGCGCCATCGCGTCACCCCGCTCGGCCAGAACGAGATGCGCGTGTCCCTCACGTTCGAATACGTGACCAATCCCGGCATGCGGCCGTGGAAGCGCTTCGTCTCGAACATGAAGGACGCGATCGCCTATTTCGGCTTCCGCCAGGTGTTCAAGCAGCTGGCGACGCGACGCGCGACCGGGTTATGACACGCGCTGGCCTGATCCTGCTGTCCGTCGGAACGGCATTGTTCGTCGCGCTGCTCGCGTGGCAAGGCGTCGGCGCCGTCGCGTCGACGTTCCTCGCGGCCGGCTGGGGCCTCGCGCTCGTCGCGGCGTTCCACGTCGTGCCGCTTGTGATCGACGCGCTGGCGATATCGGCGATGTTCCGCCGCGGCCAGCCCGGCGCCGCGCTCGGCAACGCGCTGCGCGCGCGCTGGGTCGGCGAGTCGGTGAACAGCCTGCTGCCGGCCGGTCAGATCGGCGGCCCCGTGCTGATGGTGCGCTACCTCGCGCAGCGCGGCACGCGGATGGCCGACGCGGCCGCCACGGTCACCGTCAGCACGACGATGCAGGCGCTCGCGCAGATGGCGTTCGCGTTGATCGGCATCGCCGCGTTCAGCGCGTATGCGACGCACGAATCGGT
Organism: Burkholderia sp. B10; assembly: GCF_004368385.1. Taxonomy (NCBI): domain Bacteria; kingdom Pseudomonadati; phylum Pseudomonadota; class Betaproteobacteria; order Burkholderiales; family Burkholderiaceae; genus Burkholderia; species Burkholderia sp. B10. The sequence continues at coordinate 14,312 of NZ_PQMX01000054.1, forward strand.
CACGCACCTGCGCACGCCGGCGCTGATCGCCACCGGCGTGCTCGGCGCGCTCGCCGTCGCGTTCTACGCGGCGCAGCGGCGCGGGCTGTTCGGCCGCGGCATGCGTCTCGCGTCGAAGCTGCTCGGCCCCCGCGACTGGTCGTCGCTCGCGACGCGCGCCGACGCGATCGACCATGCGGTCGGCGCGCTGTACCGCGATCGCGCGAAGGTCGCGAAGACCTTCGCACTAAGCCTCGTCGGCTGGATCGTCGGCACCGCCGAGGTGTGGCTCGCGCTGCACTTCCTCGGCCACCCGGTCAGCTGGCTCGACGCGCTGCTGCTCGAGAGCGTCGGCCAGGCGATCCGCGGCGCCGCGTTCGCGATCCCCGGCTCGCTCGGCGCGCAGGAAGGCGGTTACCTGCTGCTCGCGCCGCTGGTCGGACTGCCGCCCGACGCGGCGCTCGCGCTGTCGCTCGCAAAGCGCGCGCGCGAACTCGCGCTCGGCCTGCCCGGCCTGCTCTATCTGCATTTCAGTGAAAGAAACTGGCAACGGCGCCATGCGCCGCAGCCGCTCGCCGACTGATCGTTCAGATCGCCGGCTTTTTGGTTGGAGAACCCATGCGAGCCATCATTCTTGCGGCAGGCCTCGGCTTGCGCCTGCAACAACCACCCGAGGCGCAATTTCCGAAATGCCTGCTGCGCTTCGACGACGTGTCGCTGCTCGAGCGCCATCTGCGCGTGCTCGACGCCGCGGGCGTCGATGAAATCGTGCTCGGGCTCGGCTTCCAGGCCGCGAAGGTCGAGCAGGAATTGAAGCGCCTCGGCCGCAGCGCCGAGATCGTGCTGAACGAGCGCTACGACCTCGGCAGCGTGCTGACCGTGCACACCGTCGCCGACGCGATGACGCGCGGCGGCGACGTGCTGCTGATGGACGCCGACGTGCTGTACGACGAGAACATCCTGCACGCGCTGGTGGCGAACGCGGACCGCCCGGTCGATCGCCTGCTGATCGATCGCGACTTCGAGGCCGGCGACGAGCCCGTCAAGCTGTGCCTGAAGAACGGCGTGCCGGTGGAACTGCGCAAACAGCTCGCAGTCGATCTCGACTACGACACGATCGGCGAATCGGTCGGCTTCTTCCGCTTCACCGAGGCCACCGCGCGCCGCCTCGCGACGATCGTCGCCGGCTACGTCGACAGCGGCCGCGCGAACCTGCCGCACGAGGAAGCCGTCCGCGATCTGCTGCTCGAGGGCGGCCATTCGTTCGACGTCGCCGACGTCACCGGCATGCCGTGGATCGAGATCGACTTCCCGAACGACGTCGCACGCGCGACCCAAGACATCCTTCCCCTGATCCAACGCACGACCGCAGGAGCCGCACGATGAACGCACGCGAACCCAACTTCTCCGAATCGCGCAGCGCGCGCCTGCGCCGCATGCTGGTCAGCGACCAGCTCGAGTTCCTGATGGAAGCGCACAACGGCCTGTCGGCGCGGATCGTGCGCGAAGCCGGCTTCAGGGGAATCTGGGCGTCGGGCCTCGCGATCTCCGCGCAATTCGGCGTGCGCGACAACAACGAAGCGAGCTGGACCCAGGTCGTCGACGTGCTCGAGTTCATGGCCGATGCGAGCGACTTGCCGATCCTGCTCGACGGCGACACCGGCTACGGCAACTTCAACAACGTGCGCCGCCTCGTGAAGAAGCTCGAGCAGCGCGGCATCGCCGGCGTGTGCATCGAGGACAAGCAGTTCCCGAAGACCAACAGCTTCATCGACGGCGAACGCCAGCCGCTCGCCGAGATCGAAGAATTCTGCGGCAAGATCAAGGCCGGCAAGGATTCGCAGAGCGACCCCGACTTCTCGATCGTCGCGCGCGTCGAGGCGCTGATCGCCGGCTGGGGGATGGACGAGGCGCTGCGCCGCGCGAACGCGTATGCCGAAGCCGGCGCCGACGCGATCCTGATCCACAGCAAGCTGTCGCGCCCCGACGAGATTCTGCAGTTCGCGCGCGAATGGAGCGGCAAGGCCCCGCTCGTGATCGTGCCGACCAAGTACTACAGCACGCCGACCGACGTGTTCCGCCAGGCCGGCATCAGCACCGTGATCTGGGCGAACCATCTGATCCGCGCGTCGGCCTCCGCGATGCAGGCCGTCGCACGCGAGATCCACGAGAACGAAACGCTGATCAACGTCGAGGACCGCGTCGCGTCGGTCAACGAGATCTTCCGCCTGCAGGACGCCGACGAATACTCGGCGGCCGAGCGCATCTACCTGTCGTCGTCGTCGCGTGCGTCGAACGCCGCGATCGTGCTCGCCGCGAGCCGCGGCAAGGGGCTCGAGGCCGTCACCGAGGACAAGCCCAAGGTCATGCTGCCGGTCGCCGGCAAGCCGCTGCTGCGCTGGCTCGTCGACGGCTTCAAGAAGCATGGCGTGAACGACATCACCGTGGTCGGCGGCTATCGCGCCGACGCGATCGACACGTCGGGCATCAAGCTGGTCGTGAACGAGCGCCATGCACAGACGGGCGAGCTCGCGTCGCTCGCATGCGCGGCCGAACGCCTGACCGGCGACACCGTGATCTCGTACGGCGACCTGCTGTTCCGCAGCTACATCCTGCGCGACCTCGCGGAGAGCGAGGCGGAGTTCAGCGTCGTCGTCGATTCGTCGCTGACCGAAACCAACCAGAGCGTGCGCGACTTCGCGCTGTGCTCGGCGGCCGACGATCGCGGGCTGTTCGGCCAGAAGACGTATCTGCAACGCGTGTCGAGCGACGTTGCCGCCGGCGCGCCGCACGGCCGCTGGATCGGCTTGCTGAACGTGCGCGGCGCGGGCGTCGAGCGGCTGAAGGCGATGCTCGCAACGCTGCAGGCGCGCGCCGACTTCGACACGCTCGACATCCCGTCGCTGCTCAACGAGCTGATCGCCGCCGGCGAGAAGATCGAAGTGCAGTACGTGCACGGCCACTGGCGCGGCGTCAACGATCTCGAAGACTTCCGTCGCGCGGGCGACTTCGCGCACGGCCAGACGCCGCTGTCGGAGCCGGGCACCGCCAACGGAGGCGCGCAATGATCGAAGCGGCGCAGTTCGTCGAGGCCGCGCGCGAGCGCGGGTTCGACTGGTACGCGGGCGTGCCGTGCTCCTACCTGACGCCGTTCATCAACTACGTGCTGCAGGATCCGACGCTGCATTACCTGTCGGCGGCCAACGAAGGCGACGCGGTCGCACTGATCGCCGGCGCGACGCTCGGCGGCAAGCGCGGCATCGCAATGATGCAGAACTCGGGCCTCGGCAACGCCGTGAGCCCGCTCACGTCGTTGACGTGGACGTTCCGGCTGCCGCAGCTGCTGATCGTCACGTGGCGCGGCCAGCCGGGCGTGCCCGACGAGCCGCAGCATGCGCTGATGGGGCCGATCACGCCGGCGATGCTCGACACCATGGAGATCCCGTGGGAAACGTTCCCGACCGACCCCGAACAGGTCGGCCCGGCGCTCGACCGCGCGGTCGCGCACATGGACGCGACGGGCCGTCCGTACGCGCTCGTGATGCAGAAAGGCAGCGTCGCGTCGTATGAGTTGAAGGCGAACCCGGCGGCCGCGCCGCGCGCGCACGTCGCCGCGCAGTCGGGCGCGCGCGCCGCATCGCCGGCCGCGTGGCCGACGCGCCACGACGCATTGCAGCGCGTGATCGCGCATACGCCGGTCGATTCGACCGTCGTGCTCGCGTCGACCGGCTTCTGCGGCCGCGAGCTGTATGCGATCGACGATCGGCCGAACCAGCTGTACATGGTCGGCTCGATGGGCTGCGTGACGCCGCTCGCGCTCGGTCTTGCGCTCGCGCGCCCGGACCTGCGCGTGGTGGCCGTCGACGGCGACGGCGCCGCGCTGATGCGCATGGGCGTGTTCGCGACGCTCGGCACCTATGGGCCGTCGAACCTCACGCACGTGCTGCTCGACAACGGCGCGCACGAATCGACGGGCGGTCAGGCGACCGTCTCGCAGCATGTGTCGTTCGCGGGCGTGGCTGCCGCGTGCGGTTACGCGTCGGCCGTCGAGGGCGACACGCTCGACGTGCTCGATGCGACGCTCGCGGCGCAGGCCGACGGCACACAGTTCGTACGGGTCGCGATCCGCACCGGTGTGCCCGACGGGCTGCCCCGCCCGACCGTCACGCCGGTCGAAGTGAAGACGCGCCTGATGCGGCATATCGGCGCCGCACGGACCGAAGCCCACGTTGAAGGAGCCCATTGATGCTGCTGCTCAATCCCGGCCCGGTCACGCTCAGCGAACGCGTGCGCCGCAGCCTGCTGCAACCGGATCTGTGCCATCGCGAAAGCGAATTCTTCGATCTGCAGGACGAGGCGCGCGCGCGACTCGTCGCCGCGTATGAGCTCGATCCGGCCGAATGGGCCGCCGTGCTGATGACCGGCTCGGGCACCGCCGCCGTCGAAAGCATGATCGCGGCGCTCGTGCCGCAGGACGGCAAGCTGCTCGTGATCGAGAACGGCGTATATGGCGAGCGCATCACGCAGATCGCGACGCAGTACGGAATCGCGCACGACGTGCTGAAGCACGAATGGATGCAGGCGCCCGATGTCGCGGAAGTCGCCGCGCGGCTCGACGCGGGCGGCTATTCGCACGTCGCGGTGATTCATCATGAGACGACGACGGGCCGGTTGAACGATCTCGGTGCGATCGCCGACGTGTGCCGTGCGCGCGGCGTGAAGATGCTCGTCGATGGCGTGAGCAGCTTCGGCGCCGAAGCGATCGACTTCGGCGGCGGCGTGATCGATGCCGTTGCCGCGACCGCCAACAAGTGCCTGCACGGCGTGCCCGGTGCCGCATTCGTGATCGTGCGTCGCAGCGCGCTCACGAAGGCCGCGAGCCGGACTTACTATCTCGATCTCGGCCGGCTGGCGAAGCTGCAGGATCAGCGCAATACGCCGTTTACGCCTTCGGTGCATGCGTATTACGCGCTCGTCGAAGCGTTGCGCGAGTTCGACGAAGCCGGCGGCTGGCGCGCGCGGCATGCGCGTTACAAGGCGCTCGCCGATCAGGTCCAGGCCGGGCTCGCCGCACGAGGGATGCCGCTGGTGTTGCCCGAAGGTGAATCGTCGGTCGTGTTGCGTGCGTACCGGTTGCCGCAGGGCGTGGCGTATGAAGCGCTGCACGACGGGTTGAAGGCGCGCGGGTTCGTCATCTATGCCGGGCAAGGCGGGTTGTCGAAGGAGCTGTTCCGCATCTCGACGATGGGCGCGATCGAGGCCGCGGATGTCGAGCGGTTGCTGGAGGGGTTTACGGCGTTGACGCGGTGAGTGGTGGTTGCAGGTTGCGTCAAGGAAAAGGCCCGTGAGGGCCTTTTTTGTTGGGTAGTCGATCTTGAACGAATCGAGCAGACCGGACAAACACCTTGTTGCTCCCGCCCATCATTTCGACTATATTCGAAATATGGAAAACAAAGATGCTGTCCGCGCTTTCGCCGCGCTTGCTCACGAACTGCGCCTGAACGTATTCAGGATGCTCGTCGTCGCAGGTCCGGCCGGATTGACGCCCGGCGCCATCGCGGCGCAACTCGACATTCCCAACGCCACCCTCTCGTTCCATCTGAAGGAATTGACGAACGCGGCGCTCGTCACGCAGGAGCGCGATGGCCGCAGCCTGATCTACCGAGCTGCCTTCGAGCAGATGAACGCGCTGCTCGGCTTTCTCACCGAGAACTGTTGCAGCGGCGAGCCGTGCGTCGCCGCGGCCGCCGATTCCTGCAAGTGCTGAAGGATCACGTTCATGAGACGGTTTTACATTCGCGCCGACATCCGCGATCCGGCGGCCAGCGTCGCGGCAGCTCTGCGCCAACTTGTGCGCGACATCAGCAAGCGATAAGGCACGCCCGTGACGACGACCAACGTACTCATTCTCTGCACCCACAATTCCGCGCGCAGCGTGCTCGCCGAGGGCATGCTGAACCACTGGGCGCAGAAGCTCGGCAAGGATGTGCGCGCATATAGCGCCGGCAGCGCACCGAGCGGCCGGGTCAACCCGTTCGCGCTCGAAGCGCTCGCGAACGCGGGCGTCGATACGCGCGACTATCGCAGCAAAAGCTGGGACGAATTCGCAGCCGACGACGCACCGCGCATGCGCATCGTCATCACGGTGTGCGACAGCGCAGCCGCGGAACAATGTCCGTTCTGGCCGGGCGCTCCGGTCAAGGTCCACTGGGGCTATGCCGATCCGTCGAATGCGCCGGGCGGCGATGACGGCAAGCGGCAGGCGTTCGAACTCACGCGCGAGGCCATCGGCTATCGCATGCTGCAATTGCTCGCCCTTCCGCTCGACCGTCTGAGCGATGCCGAACTCCTGCACGCGCTCGACGGCATCCTGAAAAGCTGAGCGCTCCTTTTGCGAATCGCCCCATGACCGCTACCGACCTTACCGCTTCGAACAAGCCGCCCGCGAAGCCGCCCATCGGCTTCTTCGAGCGCTACCTCACCGTCTGGGTCGCGCTCTGCATCGTCGCCGGCGTCCTGGCCGGCCAGTTTTTCCCTGCGATGTTCCAGACGATTGGCCGCATGCAGTACGCGCAGGTCAATCTGCCCGTGGGCCTGCTGATCTGGGTGATGATCATCCCGATGCTCGTGAAGGTGGACTTCGGATCGTTGCACGAGGTACGCCAGCACCTCAAGGGCATCGGCGTCACGCTGGTGGTGAACTGGCTCGTCAAACCCTTTTCGATGGCGTTGCTCGGCTGGCTGTTCATCAAGCACCTGTTCGCTCCGATGCTGCCTGCAGCGCAACTCGACAGTTACGTTGCGGGCCTCATCCTGCTGGCCGCCGCGCCCTGCACGGCGATGGTGTTCGTCTGGAGCCGACTGACCGGCGGCGATCCGCTGTTCACGCTGTCGCAGGTGGCGCTCAACGACAGCATCATGGTGGTGGCCTTCGCGCCGCTTGTCGGCCTGTTGCTCGGCATCTCGGCCATCACGGTGCCCTGGGCGACGCTCTTCACTTCGGTCGTGCTCTATATCGTGATCCCGGTAGCCGTGGCGCAGTTGCTTCGCAAGGCGCTGCTCGCAAGAGGACAGGCAGCATTCGACGCAGCCATCGCGAAGATCGGCCCCTGGTCCATCACAGCGCTGCTCGCGACGCTCGTCCTGCTGTTCGCGTTCCAGGGCGCGGCCATCCTCGACCAGCCGCTCGTGATCGCGCTGCTCGCGGTACCGATCCTGATTCAGGTGTTCTTCAACTCGGCGCTCGCGTACTGGCTCAATCGCGCGGTGGGTGAAAAGCACAACGTGGCGTGCCCGTCCGCGCTGATCGGCGCATCCAATTTCTTCGAGCTGGCGGTCGCGGCGGCCATCAGCCTGTTCGGCTTCAATTCGGGCGCGGCGCTAGCCACCGTGGTGGGCGTGCTCATCGAAGTGCCGGTCATGCTGCTCGTGGTCCGTATCGTCAACCGGACGAAGGACTGGTACGAGCGGGGGTGATAGATGCTGAAGCGGTCGAACATGAGGGGCAGAACGATGCCAATCTCGCCGCCCAGGACACGCGCCCGATGAGCGGCACGATCGCGAGCGATGCATCGCCATTCCGCATACGAATCATCACGGCACACTTGAAGGAGCGCGGTCATGAGTACGCCCGTTGACGAAATTCGCCGGGCAGTCGCCACGGACTTCGACCGCATCGTCGCGTTGCTGAACCTGTGCGGGCTGCCGGCCAGCGATCTCACACCACAGAGCCTCGACGGCTTCCATGTCGCCATACTCGCCGGTGAGATCGTCGGAGTGGCAGGACTGGAACAATCCGGCGATGCGGCCCTGTTGCGCTCGGTCGCAGTTCGGCCGGAAATGCGCCAATCCGGCCTGGGCAGCCGCCTCATCGACGCTTCCATTGCGCTAGCGCAAACGCGATCGCTGCGCGCGCTCTACCTTATTCCGAACGATGAACCTGCGCTCGCGTTCTTTGTGCGGCGCGGCTTCACGCAGATCGAGAGACGCCGCCTTCCGGAGGCGATTCGCGGTCTGCCCGAATTCACGCACCTGTGCCCACAGACGCATCCGTGCCTGTGGAAAGCGCTGAATTCCGATTGCCTTGAGGAAAGTGCCATGAAGAAGCTCGAAGTGTTCGATCCGGCGATGTGTTGCTCGACGGGCGTTTGCGGTGTGGACGTCGACCCGGTGCTGGCGCAATTCGCCGCCGATCTGAAGTGGGTCGAGGCGCACGGCGTGACCGTGGCCCGCTACAACCTGGGTCAGCAGCCGCAGGCATTCGCCGCCAACGCGGCGGTGGTCAAGGAAATGGAAGCGGGTATGGAGCGGCTGCCGATCCTCGCGATCGACGGCCACATCGTATCGACCGGCATGTATCCGTCCCGCCAGCAGCTTGCGCAGAAGCTGGGCATCGCGCTGACGACGGCGGACAAGCCTCATGTCAAGGCCGGCAGTTGCTGCTCGCCCGGCTCCGGCTGCTGCTAGGGAGCGCACATGTCCCTCCCTGACACGCAGACCCGCTATCTGTTCTTCACCGGCAAAGGCGGCGTCGGCAAGACCTCGCTTTCCTGTGCGACCGGGCTGGCGATGGCGGATGCCGGCAAGAAGGTGCTCATCGTCAGCACCGACCCGGCGTCCAATCTCGACGAGGTACTCGGCGTCGGCCTGAGCCAATCGCCGACGGCCGTGCCCGGCGCGTCCGGTCTGTTCGCCTTGAACATCGATCCCGAAGCGGCCGCGCAGGCGTACCGCGAGCGCATGGTCGGACCGTATCGCGGCGTCCTGCCTGCCGCGGCGATCCGCAACATGGAGGAGCAGTTCTCCGGTGCCTGCACGGTCGAGATCGCGGCTTTCGACGAATTCTCCAAACTGCTCGGCGATCCCGCCGCGACGGCCGATTTCGATCACGTCATCTTCGATACGGCACCGACCGGCCATACGCTGCGCCTGTTGACGTTGCCTTCCGCGTGGAACGAGTTCATTTCGTCGTCGACCGGGGGCGCCTCCTGCCTCGGGCCGTTAGCCGGGCTGGAGAAGCAGAAGGCGCTGTACGCGGCGACCGTCGAACGACTGTCGAGCGCGGTGGACACCACCGTCGTCCTGGTGAGCCGGCCGGAAGTCGCCGCGTTGCGCGAAGCGAATCGCACGTGGCACGAACTGGCCGAGCTCGGCATTCGCAACCAGGTGCTGGCGATCAATGGCCTCTTTGCCACCGAGCGGCATGACGACGCGATTGCAACCGCGATGGCCGAGCGCGCGCGACAGGCACTGGCCGACATGCCGCGCGAGCTGTCAGTGCTGCCGCAGACGCGCATTCCGTTTCTGCCGCGCGGCACGGTCGGACTGGACGCGCTGCGCGACATGGCGCACCCCGAACGCGTGCGCATGCCGACCGAGCGCCGCATGCCCGACACCGCATTGCCGCCCGGCCTCGGCGGGCTCGTCGACGCGCTGTCGGCTACGGGCCACGGCGTAATCATGACGATGGGCAAAGGCGGCGTGGGCAAGACCACGGTTGCGGCCGCCATCGCCGTCGCGCTCGCGGGGCGCGGACACGACGTGATCCTGTCGACCACCGACCCCGCTTCGCACGTGGCTGCCACGGTCGACGGCGTGGTGCCGCGGCTGAGCGTCACCCGCATCGACCCGGCGCGCGAAGTACAGCAGTACACCGAAGAGGTGCTGGCGAAAGCGGGATCGCACCTCGATGCGGGCGGCCGGGCCATGCTCGAGGAAGACTTGCGCTCGCCGTGCACCGAAGAAATTGCGGTCTTTCGCGCGTTCGCACGGACGGTGGATCAAGGCAAGTCCGGCTTCGTGGTGCTCGATACGGCGCCGACCGGGCATACCATTCTGCTGCTCGACGCTGCCGAGGCTTATCACCGCGAAGTGATGCGCACGCAGGGCGACATGCCGGAGTCGGTCCGCCAGTTGCTGCCGCGTTTGCGCGATCCGGATTACAGCCGCATCCTCATCGTCACGCTGCCTGAAGCGACGCCGGTTCACGAAGCCGAACGCCTGAGCGCCGACCTCGCCCGTGCCGGGATCACGCCATATGCCTGGGTCATCAACCAGTCGCTGTTGGCGAGCGGCACGACCGATCCGATGCTGTGTCAGCGCGGCACGTACGAGGTCCCGTTCGTGCGCCGCGTGGCGGACGATCTGGCGCAGCGCACCGCGCTGATTCCGTGGCTCGCGGAGGCGCCGGTCGGGCCAGTGGGGCTCGAGCATGTGATCAGGGCGGGGGCTGGTGCGTAGCGCGACGCGTCTGGTTGATTTGCCAACCGGCGAATGCGATGTGGACGCTGAGGGCCGGTTGGTGAACGGGTGGCTAAAGCGGGTTTTCCGGTTGGGTGAGCAAGCAATCTGTAGACGCACGTGCCGCCACCGCGTCCTGCCACCCCGCTTTTGCAACGCGACCACCGCGCGCAGGCCTCGGAACCGTTACGATCGACAGATTTACTGCGCAACACTGGCGTCGTCTGATCCGGTATCGATTGAATAGACGAGTCGCCGATGTCGCGTAGGCAGGCCGTCCCCGATTGCAACCAAAGATTGGCCGATCATCGATGACGGTCGGGCGCGGCTGCTATTTCACGCGAACGCCGGCTGGTTCCTCACGCTTGGGCGCTCCTGCATTCTCATGTACCAATCTACAAGGGCCTCGCACTCCGTAGGCACGGGCAACTTCACGATTGACGCAAAGACCAGTCCGCCGATAACGGTGATGTCGGCCATAGAGAACGCATCCCCAGCGACAAATGGCTGCCTTTTCAGAACGTCATTGAAGTAGTGCATGCCTCTCAGGGCTTTGTCGCGCTGACGAAGCCCCCATTCGGCGTTCTGATAGAGCTCGACGTTAGGTCCTAACCCTGGCGTGGCATGGTGGAAATAGACGCTGATTGCGTCGAGCAACTCCAGCTCGGCGCGCTTGCTCATCATGTGGATCACACCCTTTTCGAGTGGTGTCCGGCCGGTCAGCGTGGGCGCACCATCGAGCGTATCGAGGTATTCGGTAATGGCGGTGCATTCGGCAATGCACGTTCCGTCTTCGAGCTCGAGGACCGGCAGCGTTCCCGAGTAGTTTTTCTCGGAGATGAACTCGGGCCTTTTGTGCTCCCCTTTGTAAAGGTCGACCATCACGAACTCGACGCGCGATCGCAGACCTTTCTCGGCCAGGGCGATACGGACGCGTGTCGGATAGGGTCCTTTGGGGAAATCGTAGATCGTCATGATCGGAAGTTTGGTTACGTCGAAGTTCATGCTGCTGGAAGCCATGCGTGCCTCTCTCTAAGCGGTCTGTCACACGGGGGGCGGACGATATCCGGCCTGTCACCTACATCCAACCTAACGTTAGTTAGGTTTACGTTAGAGCGTATAATTGCTCGTGTCAACGGTCGCGGAGGCGGTAGCAGTGAAGAATGATTCAGGCCTGAGCTCCAGGGAGCGAATCCTGGTGGCAGCCACAAAGATTGCGCAGGCCCATGGCTACAGCGGCTTGAATTTCCGTGATCTCGCCGAAGCTGTCGGCATCAAGGCTGCGAGCATCTACCACCACTTCGCAAGCAAGGCCGATCTCGGCGCAGCAGTGGCAAGGCGGTATTGGGAGGAATCAGCAGCGACTCTGGATGCGCTTTTGGCCGAATCCGCAGATCCGCTCGATTGCCTGCGCCACTATCCCGATACGTTTCGCAAGGCGCTTGAGCGTGGCAATCGCATATGCCTGTGTAGCTTCCTGGCTGCCGAATCTGACGACCTGCCGGAAACGGTGGTGAAAGAGATTCAGACTTTTGCGGATGTCAATGTTGCGTGGCTGAGCAAGGTGCTGTCCGCCGCGGCCGTGGTCAGCCCCGAGGATATCGAGCGGCGTGCTCGCGCCATCTACGCGGCCGTCGTCGGCGCTCAGCTCGTTGCCAGGAGTCGCTCGGACATTTCTCTCTATGACGGATTGATTGAAAGTTATCGCATCGCTGGTCTTCTGCCGGCATAGCCGCATCGAGCAAACCGGCTTTGCGGCCCTATCGATCACCGCACACGTCACGAAGGCAGAGAGCGACAGCGCCAAATCCTCCTACACGGGAGAGCGCACCGTGCGCACCGTCGTCAAATACGACGGCAAGTCGTACGGAATCGACACGTACCGGACCTTCTGGTATTCGCCCGCCGCGATGGAGCGCGTCAAGTAACGCGCCGACGACCTGCGTGTCGCGCGCGATATAGCAAACCCTCCCCGAAACGGTTTCTCGACCAGCAGAAGCTGCCCGTCCCGGTCGACAGCGGACAAACGAAACCGGGCAAGGACGCACGCCGCACCCGGCAATGCCGAATTCGCGATCGATTCACACCGCCGCGGCCGCCCCACGCCCACAAAACACCGCCCCACACCACCCCAAATTGCACGGGCATAATGACAACCCGTACTCGCCGGCGGCCGCTTCGATGCACGCACAACGATCCGTTGCGGCACCGCAATATCCCGCACTTTCGCCGACCCTCACCCGGAGCCTGCCTGTGTACCCACCGATCGAACCCTACGCCCACGGCCACCTCGACACCGGCGACGGCCATCGCATCTACTGGGAGCGCTGCGGCAACCCGTCCGGCAAGCCCGCGGTATTCCTGCACGGCGGCCCCGGCGCGGGCTGCAGCCCCGACCATCGGCGTCTGTTCGATCCCGCGCGCTACGACATCCTGCTGTTCGACCAGCGCGGCTGCGGGCGCTCGACGCCGCATGCGAGTCTCGACAACAACACGACCTGGGATCTGGTCGCCGACATCGAACGGTTGCGCGAAATGGTCGGCGCCGAGCAGTGGCTCGTCTTCGGCGGCTCATGGGGCAGCGCGCTCGCGCTCGCCTATGCGCAGACGCACCCGCAGCGCGTGAGCGCGCTCGTCGTGCGCGGGATCTTCACGATGCGTCGTGCCGAGCTGCTTTGGTACTACCAGGAAGGCGCGTCGTGGCTGTTCCCGGACCTGTGGGAAGAGTTTCTCGCGCCGATACCGGAAGCGGAGCGCGGCGACCTGATGGCCGCCTACCATCGCCGGCTGACGGGCGACGACGAAGCCGCGAAGCTCGAAGCCGCGCGCGCATGGAGCATCTGGGAAGGCCGCACGATCACGCTGCTGCCGAACCCGGCGCTGGCCGCACACTTCGCGGACGGCCACTACGCGCTCGCCTTCGCGCGGATCGAAAATCACTACTTCGTCAATCGCGGCTTCGTCGACGAAGGCCAGTTGCTGCGCGACGCACATCGCCTCGCCGGCATTCCGGGCGTGATCGTGCAAGGCCGCTACGATGTGGCGACGCCGGCCCGCACCGCGTGGGAACTCGCGAAAGCATGGCCGGACGCAACCTTCGAGATCGTGCCGGACGCCGGCCATGCGTACAACGAACCGGGCATCCTGAAAGCGCTGCTCGCCGCGACGGACCGCTTCGCCGCGTAAGCGGCACGAGGCGACATCGCGCGTGCACGCGCGACTGCGCTCACAACGCGGCTTCGACGATGGTCCGGCCGCTGATCGCCCGCTCGACGAGCCGTTCGTCGCCGACCTTGCGGATCGCATCGTCGAGCAGCCCTTCCGGCGCCTCGGTCGCGACCTTCAGCAGCCCCGACAAGCCGCGCGCGTCGAGCACCACCAGCGTCTCCATCGAATCCGCGCGGCTCACGAGCACGCGCCGAAATGCCGGGCCCGCGCCGAAGCTCGCGCAAAGCGCGATCGTCTGATCGTCGAGCGTGTAGTCGAAGTGCTTGATCATGGATGCCGCCCCTGCATTCGGCCGGCGACGCGCGTCGGCGCGCCGTCATCGCGGCGGCGCACCCGCACGTGCCACCGGCGCCGGACCAGCGTGCGATCCGTTCGCCAGCATCACCATGCTAAGCCGGCCGTATTAACGAAGACTTAAACGCAGGACGCGCGGCGCGGGCGGCCGATCATGCCGCGTCACGCTCCCTCGTCGAGCGGCTCGACCGTCACGCCGACCTTCAGCTCCTGATCCGCGCCGCCGCCGCGGATCACGCCGCGCAGCGGCGTCACGTCCGCGTAGTCGCGGCCGATCGACAGCATCACGTAGTCGTCGCCCGGCGCGCGGTCGTTGGTCGGATCGAGCTGCAGCCATCCGCCATCTTCGGGCCACGCCGGATCGTACACGTCGACCCACGCATGCGATGCATCGGCGCCGATCAGCCGCGGCTGGCCGGGCGGCGGCTGCGTCAGCAGATACCCGCTCACATAGCGCGCGGCCAGCCCGAGCGAGCGCAGCGCGCCGATCATCACGTGCGCGAAATCCTGGCACACACCCTTGCGCAAGCGCAGCGCATCGAGCGCGGTAGTCGTGATGTCGGTGCTGTTCGGCGTGTACGCGAAGTCCGCGTGAATCCTCCGCATCAGGTCCCACGCGGCCTGCACCAGCGGACGCTGCGGCGTGAAGCTCACGGCCGCATACGCGGCCAGCTCCGGATCGCACGCGACATGCGGCGACGCGAACACGAATTCGCTCGCCGCATCGTACGGCGCACCGGCGCGGAACCGCAGGCGCTCGCGCACGGCCTCCCACGCGGTCGCATGATCGGCATCGGGGTTCGCGATCGCCGGCGGCGGCGCGCCGCGCGCGCCCCGCGACCACACGGGCGGCGTCACGCGCACGGTGCTGCAGCTGCGCACGAGCAGCGCATCGTGCGGCTGGTTCAGCGCGAACGAGGCACGCGCGTTGCCGAACGCGTCGACGTCGGTGCCGACCGTCTCCGGCACCGGCTCGATGTCGAGCGCGAACGACAGCACCTGCTGGCGCGGCGTCGCGAGCGGCTGCAGCCGCGCCTGGTGCTGCGCCGATTCGACGCGCGCCGCGTAGCGGTATTCGGTGTCGTGCGTGACGCGCAACAAGCGCCCGCGCGCGCCGGCCGATGGCGTCGATGCGGTCGATGCTGCCGATGCGGCGATCGCGCCCTCCGTCTGCTTCGCGCCGACGGCATCGCCAGCCTCGCCGTTCGCCTGTGCCTTCGCCTTCGTCTTCGCCGCATGTTTGCTCGTCACCATAGCGTCCTGCCCGCCTCGCGCACGTGACTGAAATAGCGCTCGCCGATCCGGTTCGACAGATCCCACACGGCCTTCACGGTCTCGTCGAGCGCGGCGAGCAGCCGCTCGTGCCGGCCGCCTTCGGTCTCGCACAGTTCGTGCAGCGACCACGCCGGCACGTCCGGGATCGTCTCGGCCAGCTCGGACAACGCATAGCCTTCGCTGCGCTCGACCTTCGTGAGCCGGCCGCGCAGCGCCTGCACGACCCAGCCCAGCGAGCGCGGGTTGTCGGTGTCGAGCACCAGCAGCGACAGCAGCGGCGCGATGTCGAAGCGGCGCTGGAACCGCGAGCGGAACGTGATCGTGCTGTCGAACAGCTCCAGCACGAGCTCGAAGCCGTCCTGCCGATGCACCGCGCCTTCGTCGAACGCGAACTTCAGCACGCTGCAGAGGAAGTCGAGCCGATCGATCTGCCGGCCGATCGACAGCAGGCGCCAGCCGTCGTCGCGCGTCATGTGGTCGGTCTGCGCGCCGGTAATCGCGCCGAGCAGCAGGCCGACGCGCTCCAGCAGCTGCAACGCCTCGTTGCCGATCTGCTCCTCGGCTTCGGGATGGTCGGCGCTGTCGGCGAACAACTGCGTCGCGTCGTCGATCAGTCGCCACTGCTCGCTCGACAGCCGCTCGCGGATCGCGGCCGCCGCGCCGCGCATCCCGAACAGGCAGGACGCGATGCCCGAGGTGCGATCCGCGCCGCGCGTCAGCGACGTCGCGAGCGCGTGCTGGAACGCGCGCGGCGCCTCGACGGCATTCGGCGCATCGGCGGCGACCAGCCCGGTGTCGCGGCACAACGTGTCGATCAGCTCGAGATGCGCGGGGCTGTCGACGTCGTCCTCGCCGCGCAGGCGCTCCAGCGCCGCACGCGCGAGGCGCATCAAATTGGTCGCGCGCTCGGTGTAGCGGCCGAGCCAAAACAGGTTCTCGGCCGCCCGGCTCGCGATCGCGCGCGGCCGCCCGACCAGATCGTCGGGGCCGAGGCGCGCCTGCAGCAGCGTCGTCGAATCGACGATGCCGTCGGTCATCACCCAGGTATCGACGGTGCTGCCGCCGCGCGGCATCGGCGCGTTGAACAGCGTGTCGCGCGTGCCGACCCGCGACAGGCCGCCCGGCAGCATCCGCCAGCGCTGCGCGCCGTCGGCCAGTGCGAACACGCGCAGCAGCAGCGGCTTCGGCACGATGCGCGCGCCGCCGTGGCCGTCGGACGTGCCGTTCCCCGGCCAGGTCGGCGCCTGCGACAGCGGCAGATCGGCCTGTATCGTGTAGTGCTCGGGCTGCGCCAGAATCCGCGCGCGCCACTCGGCAAGCTGCGCCGACGTGAGCCGCGCGCCGATCACCGGATCGAATGCGCCGCCGGCCTGCACGTCGGGCGGATACGACGGCTTCACGATGCAGCGCGCCAGTTGCGGCAGCGCGTCGTCGCACGCGGCAGCCTCGCCGCACCACCACGAATGCACGGCGGGCAGCGTCAGCGTTTCGCCGAGCAGCGCCTCGGCGAGCCGCGGCAGGAACCCGAGCACGCCGGGCGATTCGAGAAAGCCGGAGCCCGGCGCGTTCGCGAGCAGCACGTTGCCCGCGCGCACCGCCTGCAGCAGCCCCGGCACGCCGAGCAGCGAATCGGGCCGCAGCTCGAGCGGATCGAGCCAGGCGTCGTCGACGCGCCGCAGGATGCCGTGCACGGGCTCGAGCCCGCCGAGCGTCTTCAGGAACACGTGGTTGTCGCGCGCGGTCAGATCGCCGCCCTCGACGAGTGTCAGCCCCAGGTAGCGCGCGAGATACGCATGCTCGAAATACGTCGCGCTGTGCGGCCCCGGCGTCAGCAGCACGATCCGCGAGTTCTTCGCCGTCGGGCTCAACGCCTGCATGCTTTGCAGCAGCGACCGATACGCGGATGCGAGCCGCTGCACGCGCAGCCCGCGAAACGCGCGCGGAAAGAGCCGCGACACGATCAGCCGGTTCTCCAGCAGATAGCCGAGCCCGGCCGCGCCCTGCGTATGCTGCGCGACGATGCGCCACTGCCCGTCGGGGCCACGCGCGAGATCGAACGCAACGACGTGCAGCCACGTATCGCCCGGCACGCGCGCGCCGCGCATCGCGCGCAGATAGCCGGGATGGCCGGTGACGAGCGCGGGCGGCAGCAGCCCGCGCTCCAGGAGCGTCTGCGGGCCGTACAGGTCGGCCATCGTCGCGTTCAGCAGCCGCACGCGCTGCAGCACGCCGCGCTCGATCGCGGCCCAGTCGTCCGGCGTGACCATCAGCGGCAGCAGATCGAGCGACCACGGGCCGGCGGCGCCGTCGCCCACGCGCTGTTCATGGAGCTGGTAGAACAGGCCGTTCTCGCGCATGCGCCGTTGCAGCGCGTCGGCGCGGCGATCGAGGTCGGCGACGCCGTCGCTGCCGAGCGACGTGAAGAAACTGCGCCACGCGGGCGCGAGCATGGGTGCGTTCAGGCCGGCGGCGCTGCCGCGCAGCTCGTCGTAGCGGCCGGCCGCAGCCGGCGCCGCGAGCGCGGCGGCGAGTTCCGCGGCGTCCGGCTGAGCGCCGGTATCGAAAAGCGTGGGCATCGCGTCGGCGTCGGCGAGATCGTCGGGGTATAAGGGCGGCACGGTCAGGGCGTTGCGTCGTCAGGATGGGATGGCAGCTGCGCGCTGCCGCCCGGCATGCGGTCACGGCCGGCGCGTCGGCCGGCCGCGGCCTGTCGGCATCCTAGCACCTGACGCGGCGTGCCGGGGGCGCGCGAAACGCGCATCGTGGTCCGTCCTTTCATCGGCGATTCAGGGCCGTCGCAGGTCGAGCGTGAACGGAAATTCACGGCTCGGCGCGACCGGCGATACGGCCATCCGCCCCGGCGTATGCCCCATCGCGACGAAGCGCGCGAGCCGCCGGCTCTCGGCCTCGTACGCGTTCACCGGGAACGTCGCATAGTTGCGGCCGCCCGGATGCGCGACGTGATACCGGCAGCCGCCGAGCGAGCGCTCGAGCCACGTATCGACGATGTCGAACGTGAGCGGCGCATGCACGCCGATGGTCGGATGCAGCGCGGACGGCGGCGCCCATGCCTTGTAGCGCACGCCCGCGACGTATTCGCCGGCGGTGCCGGTCGGCTGCAGCGGCAGCGCGCGACCGTTGACGGTCACGACGTGCCGGTTGTCGTTGAGCCCCGTCACGCGCACTTCGAGCCGTTCGAGCGACGAATCGACGTAGCGCACGGTGCCGCCGGTCGCCCCCTCCTCGCCCATCACGTGCCACGGCTCCAGCGCGCCGCGCAGCGACAGCTGCATCCCGTTCACCGCGATCTGCCCGAACAGCGGGAAGCGGAATTCGAAATGCGGCGCGAACCACGCCGCATCGAATGCGAAGCCGGCATCGCGCAACTCGGCGAGCACGTCGTCGAAGTCCATCTTCAGGAACGCGGGCAGCATGAAGCGATCGTGCAGCGCGGTGCCCCAGCGCGTGAGCGGCGTCGTGTACGGCGCGGCCCAGAAGCGCGCGACGAGCGCGCGCAGCAGCAGTTGCTGCACGATGCTCATCCGCGCATGTGGCGGCATCTCGAACGCGCGCAGCTCGAGCAGCCCGAGCCGCCCGGTCGACGAGTCGGGCGAATACAACTTGTCGATGCAGAACTCGCTGCGGTGCGTGTTGCCCGTCACGTCGATCAGCAGGTTGCGCAGCACGCGGTCGACGAGCCACGGCGGCATGTCCTGGCCATACAGCAGCTTGTTGCGCTGGATCTCCGCGAACGCGATGTCCAGCTCGTACAGCTGGTCGTTGCGCGCTTCGTCGACGCGCGGCGCCTGGCTCGTCGGCCCGATGAACAACCCCGAGAACAGATACGACAGCGACGGATGGTTGTGCCAGTACGCGATCAGGCTCGCGAGCAGGTCGGGGCGGCGCAGGAACGGGCTGTCGGCCGGCGTCGCGCCGCCGAGCACGAAATGGTTACCGCCGCCGGTGCCGACGTGCCGGCCGTCGACCATGAACTTCTCGGTCGACAGGCGCGACTGCCACGCGGCGTCGTAGAGGAATTCGGTCTGGTTAACCAGCTCGTCGAAGCTCTTCGCCGGATGGATGTTCACCTCGATCACGCCGGGATCGGGCGTGACCTGCAGCAGCTTGAGCCGGGCATCGCGCGGCGGCGGGTAGCCTTCGAGCACGAGCTTCACGTCGAGCGCGTGCGCGGTCAGCTCGATCGCCGCGAGCAGTTCGAGATAGTCCTCGAGCGCGGCGAGCGGCGGCATGAACAGATACAGGATGCCGTTGCGCACCTCCGCGCACAGTGCGGTGCGCGTGATCCACGCGGCCGATTCGAAGCGCTCGGGGCGGCGCTGCAGGTCGTGCTCGCCGTCCGCGGGCTGCCCGCGTCCGACGCTGCGGTCGCCGCGGTCGCTGCGCCACTGCATCACCGTGTGCGCCGGCGCTTCGCGCTGCACGCCGGCCAGGTAGCGCGGCGCGTCGGCGGCGCCCGCATGACGCGCGCGGAGCGCGGCCGCGTCGGGCAGCACGTCGCGCGGCGCGAACGGATCGCGCTCGACGAGATACGGATAGTCGGCATCGGCGACCCACGGCAGCGAATCGAGCGGCAACCGATAGCCCATCGGCGAATCGCCCGGCACGAGGTACATCCGCTCGTCGCGGAAGAACCACGGGCCGGTCTGCCAGCGCGGACCGTCGAGTGCCGCCCCTTCGTCGACGCGCTTGATCGGCAGCACGTAACCGACCACGCTGTCGAGTTGCCGGTCGAACACCTTGCGCAGTCGCGCGCGTTCGAGCTCGTCGTCGAGCCGCGAGTCGAACGGATCGACGTTGACGGGCAGCCGGCGCTCGCGCCACAGGTAGTACCACACGTCCTCGTAGCCGGGCACGACGAATTCGTCGGTCAGGCCGAGGCGCGCGGCGAGTGCGTCGATGAAGCGCTTCGCGTCGTCGGTCGTGCATGCGGACGGTTCGCGCTCGTCGGCGAACAGCGACGGGTCGTGCCACACCGGCTGGCCGTCGGCGCGCCAGTAGATCGACAGCGCCCAGCGCGGCAGTTGCTCGCCCGGATACCACTTGCCCTGCCCGAAATGCAGGAAGCCGCCGTCGCCGTATTCGGCACGCAGCCGCTGCACCAGTTCGGTCGCGTAGCCGCGCTTGGTCGGGCCGAGCGCATCGGTGTTCCATTCGGCGCCGTCGCGATCGTCGATCGACACGAAGGTCGGCTCGCCGCCTTGCGTCAGCCGGACGTCGCCTGCCGTCAGCGCGCGGTCGACCTGCCCGCCGAGCGTGCACACGGCGTCCCACTGCGTTTCGGTATACGGCTTGGTCACGCGCGGCGATTCGTACACGCGCGTCACCACCATCTCGTGCTCGAACGCGACTTCGCATTCGTCGATCAGCCCCTCGACCGGCGCCGCGCTCGTCGGCTGCGGCGTGCAGGCGAGCGGAATATGCCCTTCGCCGGCGAGCAGCCCTGAGGTCGGATCGAAACCGATCCAGCCCGCTCCCGGCAGATACACCTCGCACCATGCATGCAGGTCGGTGAAATCGACCGACGTGCCGCTCGGGCCGTCGAGCGCCTTCACGTCGGGGGTCAGCTGGATCAGATAGCCGGACACGAACCGCGCGGCGATGCCGAGATGGCGGCACAGCTGCACGAGCAGCCATGCGCTGTCGCGACACGAGCCCGATGCGAGCTCGAGCGTCTGCTCGGGCGTCTGCACGCCCGGCTCCATCCGCACCAGATAGCCGATGTCGCCCTGCAGCTGCTGGTTCAGCGCGACGAGGAAGTTCACGGTGCCGGCCGGCGTGCGGTCGACGCCGTCGAGATAGGCGCGGAACAGCGGCGCCGCGCTCGTCTGCGCGTCGCACGCGAGATACGGCGCGAGCTCGGTCTTCAGCGCGTCGTCATAGCTGAACGGATATTGCTCCGCGCTCGCTTCGAGGAAGAAGTCGAACGGGTTGTACACCGACATCTCGGCCACGAGGTCGATCGTGACTTCGAAGTGTTCGGTGCGCTCCGGAAACACCAGCCGCGCGAGATAGTTCGAGAACGGGTCCTGCTGCCAGTTGATGAAATGCTGCGCGGGCTCGACCGTCATCGAATACGAGAGGATCGGCGTCCGGCAGTGCGGCGCGGGCCGCAGCCGCACGATCTGCGGCCCGAGGTTGATCGGCCGGTCGTAACGGTAGCGGGTGGTGTGATGCAGCGCGACGTGGATGGGCATGGGAGAGCCGCTCGGTTCGGGTTGAGCCGGCCGCGCATCGCGCGTCGCCGCCGATACGGCGGGACGGCGCGGCGGCCTGGGCAGAGTTGCGGGTCAGACGAGTTCGGGCGACTGCACGACGCTGATCTCGACGCCGACGGTGCTCGCGCCGAGCCCCGTCACGGGCTGCGCGTCGCGATAGTCGAGGCCGACGGCGATGCGCACGTAGCGCTCGTCCGGGCAGCGGTTCATGAACGGATCGAAGCCGACCCAGCCGAGCCCTTCGACATGAGCCTCGGCCCACGCGTGTCCGGCCGGCTGCTGCATCAGCGCGGCCGGTTGCGGCTGTGCGCCGAGCGCCGCCAGCGGCACGCGCTGCGACTGCGCGGCGTGCGACGCGCCGAGCACCTGCTGCATGCCGTCGGCGCTTTGCAGCGCGAGCATTTCCTCCTGTTCGCCGTCCGCTGCACTCTGCTTCGAGTCTGCCATGCGCTGCATCGCGCCGTC
Source organism: Burkholderia sp. B10 (assembly GCF_004368385.1). Taxonomy (NCBI): domain Bacteria; kingdom Pseudomonadati; phylum Pseudomonadota; class Betaproteobacteria; order Burkholderiales; family Burkholderiaceae; genus Burkholderia; species Burkholderia sp. B10. The sequence goes on from NZ_PQMX01000054.1 coordinate 36,028, forward strand.
GGCGAGCACGTAGCCCGAGATGTAGCGCGCCGGCACCTTCAGCGCGCGCGCGGCCGCGATGAACGCATGCGCATGATCGCGGCTCGTGCCCTCGCCGTTTTGCAGCGCCGTTTCGGCATCGACGGGCGCGTCGGTCAGATTCGGTGCATACGCGATGCGGCCGTGCACTTCCGTCATCAGCCAGTGCAGCGCATCGAGGCTGTGCGGCTCGATCGGCAACGCCTGCGTCAACTCGCGCACGGTGTCGCCGGCCTTCGTGAGCGCGGTCTCCCGCTCGAAGATCCACGGCGGCGCATAACCGTCCTGATTGCCGAGAATGCCCGCGCGGTCCTGCGTCTCGACGACGCCGGCGGCGACCACGACGATCTCCGGCTTCGCGCCGCGCTCGTGACGCACGAGATCGACGCGGTTGCCGAGCCCGTCCGCATAGGACAACGTCGGCTCGACGCCGTCGATCGTCACCTGCCACGCACGCACCGTCTGCCCCGGCCCGGATTGCGGCCGCAGCCGCAGCCGCTGCAGCGCGTGGGACGCCTGCTCGTCGAACTGATAACGCGAGATGTGTCGGATAGCGAGTCGCATGGCAAGTCTCAGTCGAAGTTGTAGGCCTGGGCGATGTCGACGCCGAGGCTGTTGTTGCGGCCGATGAAGTCGGTCAGGAACTCGTGCAGGCCGCTCTTGAAGATCCGCTCGACCGACGTGTCGGACAGCATCTGCAGGATCTTGGTGGCCGTGTCGTGACACGGATGTGTCACGCCGTAATCCTTCGCGAGCAGGTTCAGGCTCGACACCACGCGCCCGTAGCAATAGCGCAGCGAACGCGGCATGCGGCCGTTCAGGATCAGGTAGTCGGCGATGTTCATCGGCTTGTACTGGACGTCGTACACCCAGCGGTACGAACGGTGCGCGGCCACGCAGCGCAGGATCGTCTCCCACTGGTAGTTGTCGAGAATCGTGCCGACGTGCGACACCGACGGCAGCAGCAGGTGGTACTTCACGTCGATGATCCGCGCGGTGTTGTCGGCGCGCTCGACGAACGCGCCGATCTGCGCGAAATCGAAGATCTCGTTGCGCAGCATCGTGCTGTAGAAGCTGCCGAGGATCAGCGCGGTCTCGCGCTTCACTTCGTCGAGCACCGCGGGCAGCGCGCTCTCCGGCACCGGCCGCGCGAGCGCCTGGCGCAGCGCGAGCCACGCGCCGTTCACGCTCTCCCACGCCTCGCGCGTCAGCGCCGTGCGCACCATCCGCGCGTTCGAGCGCGCGGCTTCGATGCACGACAGCACGCTCGACGGATTGTCGCGGTCGCGCAGCAGATAGTCGGTCACGGTGTCGGCGGCATACGCGTCGTATTTGAGCCGATAGCCGTCGTCGGCGCCCGAGCTGACCAGCACCGACGACCATTCGGCCGGCGCGTCGGACGTGCGCGTGAGCGCCATCCGCAACCCGGCGTCGACGATGCGCGCGATGTTCTCCGCGCGCTCGATATAGCGGTACATCCAGTACAGACCGCTCGCAGTTCGTCCCAGAAGCATCTCGTGTCCACTCCGTCTTCGTTCGGTTCGCGCGCCGGCTGTGGCGCGCGCGTGCGTGCGTTCCCGGCTCAGTCGGCCAGCACCCAGGTGTCCTTGGTGCCGCCGCCCTGGCTCGAGTTGACGACGAGCGAGCCTTCCTGCAGCGCGACGCGCGTGAGGCCGCCGGGCGTGATGCGGATCCGGTCCGACACCAGCACGAAGGGCCGCAGGTCGACGTGGCGCGGCGCGAGGCCGGCGTCGGTCAGGATCGGTGTCGTGGACAGCGCCAGCGTCGGTTGCGCGATGTAGTTCGCCGGCCGCGCGCGCAGCTTCGCGGCGAACGCGGCGAGTTCGGCCTTCGACGCGCACGGGCCGACCAGCATCCCGTAGCCGCCCGAGCCGTGTACTTCCTTCACGACCAGCTCGTCGAGATGGGCGAGCACGTATTCGAGGCTGTCGGCGTCGCCGCAGCGCCACGTCGGCACGTTCTCCAGCAGCGCCTTGCGGCCGGTGTAGAACTCGACGATCTCCGGCATGTACGAGTAGATCGCCTTGTCGTCGGCGATGCCGGTGCCGGGCGCGTTCGCGATCGTGATGTTGCCGGCGCGGTAGACGTCCATGATCCCGGCCACGCCGAGCACCGAGTCGGGCCGGAACGTGAGCGGATCGAGGAACGCGTCGTCGACGCGGCGGTACAGCACGTCGATCGCGCGAAAGCCTTCGGTCGTGCGCATCGCGACGCGGCCGTCGATCACCTGCAGATCGCTGCCTTCGACGAGATGCACGCCCATCTGGTCGGCGAGGAACGAATGTTCGTAGTACGCGGAGTTGTGGATGCCGGGCGTGAGCACGGCGATGGTCGGATTGTCGGCGTTGCCGCCGGGCGGGCACACGGCGGCGAGCGACTGGCGCAGCATCTGCGGATAGGTCTCGACCGGGCGCACCTTGACCTGCTGGAACAGCTCGGGAAAGAGCTGCATCATCGTCTCGCGGTTCTCCAGCATGTAGGACACGCCGGACGGCGTGCGCGCGTTGTCCTCCAGCACGTAGAACTGATCTTCGCCGGTGCGCACGATGTCGACGCCGATGATGTGCGTATAGACGTTGCCGGGCGGCCGGAAATCGATCATCTCGGGGATGAACGCCTCGTTGTGCGCGATCAGATGCTTGGGCACGATGCCCGCGCGCACGATCTCCTGGCGATGGTAGATGTCGTCGAGGAAGGCGTTGAGCGCCATCACGCGCTGCTCGATGCCGAGCGACAGGCGGCTCCATTCGGCGCCCGAGATGATGCGCGGCACGATGTCGAACGGGATCAGGCGCTCGGCCGCCTGGGCGTCGCCGTAGACGGCGAACGTGATGCCCGTCCTGCGGAACACGGCCTCCGCATCGTGGGCCTTCTGGGCGAGGCTGGCAGGGTCCTGCGTGTCGAGCCACTGCTTGAGGCGCGCATAAGGCGCCCTCACCATGTCGCCGGATTGCAGCATTTCATCGAATGGCTTCATCGATCTTTTTCTCCATCGATCATTCTTCCCGGCATTGCGCATGCCGGACCGGCGTAAATACTGCTTTGCAAGGACCGTGCCTTGCCGTACCCGTGCGTTTCCCCCGTTTTGCGCCGCGCCGCGCACGCTTGCGCGCCATGCCGCACCATGTCGGTGCAACGGCGGCCCGGCGCGTCGCATCGACAGCGTGCAATTGCGCGATCACCGCGCCAGACGTCGAACTTAGTGCGCGTGCGTGTCACGCGTATGCAATCTGCACCGCGACGATTCGCCGGCACGCCGCGGCCCCGAATCGCGGCTGAAGCGGGCCGGCCACGGTTGCCGCGGCCGGCCCTTGGGGAAGTACCGTCTGCGGCGCCCGGTTCGACGCGATGAACTAACCGGTTAGCCGGTTCCGGCGTCTCAAACTTATGCAGCCGTAATGCCGCCGACAATGCCCATGCATATTTCGACTGACACCGATCGAAAAAAAACATCGGTCTGCTCGCGGCGAGGCGCGGTACGCTAGAAAGTTCGTGCAGCGAAACCGTGGCGCCGCGCCGTGGGCCCCCGACTATAAAAAGCGAAGAAAGAAATGGAAGCAAAGTGGCTGGAAGATTTCCTGAGCCTCGCGGATACCAAGAGTTTTTCCCGGGCCGCGCGTCATCGGCACCTGACGCAGTCGGCATTCAGCAGACGAATCGCCGCGCTCGAAACCTGGATGGACGCCAAGCTGGTCGACCGCAGCATCAACCCGGTCGCGCTGACGCCGGCCGGACAGATGTTCCGCGCGCTGGCGGCGGACATCCTGCGCAGCATGTACGCGGCACGCAACCTCGTGAACGGCTACGACCAGTTCGCCGCCAGCGATCAGGTCGTGCGCTTCGCGGTCGCGCATACGCTGGTATTCACGCTGTTCCCCGAATGGCTGAAGCAGTTGAACGGCGAAGTCGGCAATGTGACCGCCCGCGTGAATGCGGTGAACGTGCCGGAAGGCGTGCAGCAGCTCGTCGAAGGTGAATGCGATCTGCTGCTCGGCTATCACCATCCGCAACTGCCGATCGTGCTCGATCCCAACCATTTCCCGTTCGTCACGCTCGGCGTCGAGCGGATTCTGCCGGTGTCGACGCCCGATGCGCACGGCAAGCCCGTATTCGAGCTGCCGGGCGCCGCCGATGCGCCGCTGCCGCTGCTCGCCTACTCCTCCGGCGCGTTTCTCGGCAACGTCGTCGAAATGCTGCTGCTGAATGCGGCGGGGCCGTATGCGCTGCACCGGTGCTTCGAGACGCATATGTCCGAGGCGCTGAAAGGCATGGTGGTGGCCGGCCACGGAATCGGCTGGCTGCCGGAGAGCTGCGTGGCGAAGGAGCTCGCCGACGGCTCGCTGGTGCGCGCGGGGTCCGCCGAGTGGGTCACCGAGCTGGAGATCCGGCTGTACCGCTCGGCGCGCCAGCGCGGGCTCGCGGCCGAGCAGCTGTGGACCTACATCATGAACCGGCCGCGCGCAGCGAACGACGCCGCCGTGGGCGGTCAGTCGCCTGCCACGGCAGCGGTGCGCGTCGCGCGCGGCAGCGCGCGCGGGCGGTAGCGGCGTCGCGGTTCGCGGGGTACGTCGGCGGCGATCCTGCACGCGCCGGCCGATCGCCCAGGCGGGCGCGGCTGCACATTTTTCGAGCCTGTGCCGGTAAATATGCAGGCCGCCGCACGCGCGATCAAATCGGCCGTCACACCAAACGTTTGCGAATCCGGACCGCCGTTATTGCCGAATGCAAAATCGATCGCCGCCGCTGCGCGATTCGTATGCCGGAAATACCTCGTTACAAAACAAAATAAAAATCCCGACTTGCGCGCAATGGTGATAATCACCAAAAACGTCGCACCCTCATTTACTGCCGATTGAATCTGTGCATTCGCCGTCACTGCAGCGCGTCGAATACAGACGCAAATGTTTCTTTTATCAGTCGTTATTTTTCGGCACGAAGTTCGGTACAACCACCACGCAGAGACCTGCTTCCTGCCATTCCTACCGCGGCCCAATTTCGACGACCGGAAATAGCGACTTTGTTCAGAGCCGATTCATTTCGTCCAATTAATCCATATTCCGTTTAAATAATACCTTTAAAGCGCGTCCGATATCCGCCACCCGTGGTTGTTTGTTCAAAATCCATCGTGTATCAATAGCGTGTCGCAAAAGAACGCCGTTAATTTCGACCCGGAATAAATCAGTGCGATGAATTCCGGATGGAGGTGACAATGTCTTCCTCGTCGCTCAAGGAGCATGCGCGCGTGCTCGTCGGCGTCGTCGCATTCGCATGTCTCGCGCATGCCGGCGCCCAGACGCAGCCAGGCGGCGGTGCACCTGCGTCGGGCATCGCGCCCGGTCGCTACATGATTTCGTACATCTGCGGCGACGCACGCATCGACGGAACCGCGCCGCTGCCGCCTGACGGTCGCCCGTACAACCTCGGCGTGTCGTTCGTGTCGGGCGGCACCGGGCAGCCGCTGTCGAACGTTCAGGTGCGGCTCAGACGACATGGCCGCGTACTCGTCGAGTTCAAATCGAGCGGGCCGCGCTGCCTGTTCAGCGTGCCCGACGCGAGTTACCGGATCGAAGGAACCTATGCGGGCGCGACACAGTTCGCGGTCGTCGAAACGGGGGCGCTCACCACGCAACTGAAGTGGTAGGCGCCGGCCGATCGCGCGCGGTTGCGCCATCCATCGGATCCGCGCGCACCGAGGAGCATCGAATGACTCGTGGAGAACGACCGGGCGACTCCCCCGCCGGGCCACCGAAACCCTCGTGGGGCCCCGGCAGGAATGCGGCGCTCAGCGTCGTGGCGTTTGCCGCGATCTTCGGCGCGTTTGCGCTCGTCGAGCGCAACCCGGGCCGCGGCCACGCAAGCATCGCCCGCGACGTGGCGGGCGAGATCGGCACGGCCGTCGGCAGGTATCGCAACGCATTCGTCGCCGCGTCGGCACCGGTCGGCGCCGCATCGACGGCCGCGCTGTCGGCGTCGCTCATCCCGCCTGCATCGGCCGCGGACGCGGAAGCGGCCGCCGCACCGCAAGCGGACGCCGGTTCCGCCGCGAAACCGCCGCGCGGTGCGGACCCGCGGCACGCGGCGCTCGCGACGAGCCCGCACGACACATCGGGCGGCGCGCGCGCAACGGACACGGGCGACACGCACCGGACGTCGCGTTCGCCAGCGCCGGGACACACGCGCAGGCACCGCGCGGCTGCGTCGCAACTGCGGCCCCCACCGCAACAGCAGCTTCCTGCGCAGCCGCCCGCGCCGGCGCAGTCGTATCTGACCGACGCGGCCCGGATGGAGACCACCAGCGTCACGCACGACGAGCTCGCAAGCGCTCGTGCGCTGGCAAGAGCGCGCCGGTGCGCGCAGCTCGACCAGTGGCAATGCGTCGAGCAAAACGCGAGCCGTGCGCTCGCCATCGATCCGACGAATAGCGAATCGCGTGCGCTGCTTGGGCAAGCGATACGCAATCGTCTGTAGACGGTCCACGGCCGGCGGGCATGGCCGCCCGCCCGCGCGATCGCGGCGACGTGCGTCGCCGGGCGCGCAACGGTCGTGACCGATTCGGACAGAGGAGACATCGTGGCCAGCAATCGCCAGCAACAATGCACGTCCGTCGCGCCGCCCAACCGGCGGATCCTGCTGCATGCGCCCCTGCTGTTGCTGCTCGTCGCGTCGGGCTCGTGTCTGGCCGGCGAAGGCGATGCGTCAGCTCTCGGCGCGCGCGAAATCGCCGAGGCCGACGCCGGCGGCGGGCGCGATGCGCTGCCGCCCGATATGCAGCCGGCCGGTACGACGGTGCAAGTCGTGCAGGTGGCCGACGCCGAGCCGCCCACGGCGCCGACCCCGATCGCCCGGGCCTCCGATGCATCGATGCAGGTCGCGCAGGCGCGGCAGGCGTCGGCGATGCCGACCACGGTCGTCGTCGAGCCGGATACGTCGCCGACAAGCGAACCGCGTGCGGTCGAGCCGGCGCTGGCCGCTCCGGTTCGGTCGATGGACGCGGTCGGCACGTCGGACGCCGCCTCCGCGGACACGATGCCGGACACGACGCCGGCCGCTGAGCATACGCCGGATGGATCGCTGCACAGTTCGCCGGGTGCGGCTGAGTCGATGTCGTCGGTGTCGGTGTCGGCCTCGTCGCCGTCCTCGGTGTCCTCGCCGTCCTCGCCGTCCTCGGTGTCCTCGGTGTCCTCGGTGTCCTCGGTGTCCTCGGTATCCTCGATGTCGTCGCCACCTTCACCACCCGCTACACCGCCGACGCGCACGCCTACCCCCGCACCGCCTACATCCGCGTTCGCCCTGCCCGAGCCGACCACACCAGCGCAGCCCACACCGGCCACGCCGCAACTGCTAGCCCAGGCCGCGCCCCCCGCTGCACCGACCCGAAC
>NZ_PQMX01000055.1:0-42747 GCF_004368385.1 Burkholderia sp. B10
TTCTTGCGCAAATCGCCCGTGGATTTGCGCAAAATCGCGATCATGCAAGAAACGCATAATCGAATAAGCAAACGGCATTGGATAAAAAAAACGGGTTTTTCGACAATGTGCGCAATCCGTTGAACGTTGGAGCATCCATGTCTTCGCAATTGCAGTCCATCCCGTCCTACCTGCACGCCGACGATCTCGGCCCGTGGGGCAACTATCTTCAGCAGGTCGATCGCGTCGCGCCGTACCTCGGTTCGCTGTCGCGCTGGCTCGAAACGCTGAAGCGTCCGAAGCGCATCCTGATCGTCGACGTGCCCATCGAGCTCGACAACGGCACCGTCGCGCACTTCGAAGGCTATCGCGTGCAGCACAACGTGTCGCGCGGTCCGGGCAAGGGCGGCGTGCGCTACCACCAGGACGTGACGCTGTCGGAAGTGATGGCGCTGTCGGCATGGATGTCGGTGAAGAACGCGGCCGTGAACGTGCCGTACGGCGGTGCGAAGGGCGGCATCCGCGTCGACCCGCGCAAGCTGTCGCGCGGTGAGCTCGAGCGCGTGACGCGCCGCTACACCAGCGAGATCGGCATCATCATCGGCCCGAACACCGACATTCCGGCGCCGGACGTCAACACCAACGAACAGGTGATGGCGTGGATGATGGACACGTATTCGATGAACCAGGGCCAGACGTCGACCGGCGTCGTGACCGGCAAGCCGATCTCGCTCGGCGGTTCGCTCGGCCGCAAGGAAGCGACGGGCCGCGGCGTGTTCGTGGTCGGCTGCGAAGCGGCGAAGAAGAAGGGCCTCGAAATCGAAGGCGCGCGCATCGCGGTGCAGGGCTTCGGCAACGTCGGCGGCATCGCGGCGAAGCTGTTCCAGGAAGCGGGCGCGAAGGTGATCGCGGTGCAGGATCACACGGGCACGATCTATCAGCCGGCCGGCCTCGACGCGAACAAGCTGCTCGACCACGTGGCGCGCACGGGCGGCGTCGCGGGTTTCGAGGGCACGGAGCCGATGCCGAACGACGAGTTCTGGACGGTCGAAACCGACATCCTGATCCCGGCGGCGCTGGAAAACCAGATCACCGAGAAGAACGCGTCGAAGATCCGCACGAAGATCATCGTCGAAGGCGCGAACGGTCCGACCACGACCGCGGCCGACGACATCCTGAGCGCGAACGGCGTGCTGGTGATCCCCGACGTGATCGCCAACGCGGGCGGCGTGACCGTGTCGTACTTCGAGTGGGTGCAGGATTTCTCGAGCTTCTTCTGGACCGAAGACGAGATCAACCATCGCCTCGAGCGCGTGATGCGCGAAGCGTTCGCCGGCGTGTGGGCGGTCGCGGAAGAGCACAACGTGTCGGTGCGCACGGCGGCGTTCATCGTCGCGTGCAAGCGCATCCTGATGGCGCGCGAAATGCGCGGTCTGTACCCCTGATCGTGCGTGGCCGAGCGTCGCTCGGCCCACTATGAACGATACATGACGCAATCGACCCGATTGCGTACATGAACCCTCGCGGGCGATGCCGAATCCGGCGTCGCCCGCGTGCGCATTCGGGCGCGCAAAGCGCCGCGCGAAGCCGGGAGGACGGCGACGCACAGGACGATTCGTAGTGCGGTAAACAACCAGTACTTTCAAAAATATTACTTTGATACACTGGCGCGGGTTTTAGCCAAGGAGATGACCAAAATGAAATACCAGAAGGCAGTCCTGATGATCGCGGCGCTGTGCGCGTTCGCGAGCGGCGCGCATGCACAGGAGACCGGCACGCTGAAGAAGATCAAGGACACGGGCGTGATCGCGCTGGGCCACCGCGAATCGTCGATTCCGTTCTCCTACTATGACCAGAACCAGCAGGTCGTCGGCTATTCGCGCGACTTCCAGATGAAGGTCGTGGATGCCGTGAAGAAGAAGCTGAACCTGCCGAACCTGCAGGTGAAGAACATCCCGGTCACGTCGCAGAACCGCATCCCGCTCGTGCAGAACGGCACGGTCGACATCGAGTGCGGCTCGACCACCAACAACCTCGAGCGTCAGCAGCAGGCCGCGTTCTCCGACACGATCTTCGTGATCGGCACGCGTCTGATGACGAAGAAGGATTCCGGTGTGAAGGACTTCGCCGACCTGAAGGGCAAGACGGTCGTGACGACCGCGGGCACGACGTCCGAGCGCCTGCTGCGCAAGATGAACAACGACAAGCAGCTCGGCATGAGCATCATCAGCGCGAAGGACCACGGCGACTCGTTCAACACGCTCGAATCGGGCCGCGCGGTCGCGTTCATGATGGACGACGCGCTGCTCGCAGGCGAGCGCGCGAAGGCGAAGCAGCCGGGCGAATGGGTGATCGTCGGCACGCCGCAGTCGGAAGAGGCGTACGGCTGCATGATGCGCAAGGGCGATGCGGACTTCAAGAAGGTCGTCGACGAGGCGATCTCGCAAGTCGAGAAGTCGGGCGAAGCCGCGAAGATCTACGCGAAGTGGTTCGAGAACCCGATCCCGCCGAAGGGGCTGAACCTGAACTTCCCGCTGTCCGATTCGATGAAGAAGCTGTACGCGAACCCGAACGACAAGGCGCTCGACTGACCACGCCGCCGTTGACGCAGAAATGACGCTACTGAAACGGAAGAGGCCACGCTTCTTCCGTTTCTTTTTGCTGGAGTCTTGCCCATGTCTTACCACTGGAACTGGGGCGTCTTCCTGAGCCCCGTCTCGACCGGCGAGCCGACGACTTACTTCGGATGGCTGATGTCCGGCTTCTGGGTGACGATCGAAGTGTCGCTGGTCGCCTGGGTCATCGCGCTGATCGTCGGTTCGCTGTTCGGCGTGCTGCGCACCGTGCCGAACCAATGGCTCGCCGCGCTCGGCACCGTCTACGTGTCGATCTTCCGCAACATCCCGCTGATCGTGCAGTTCTTCGTCTGGTACCTGGTCGTGCCGGAGCTGCTGCCCGCGTCGATCGGCACCTGGATCAAGCAGCTGCCGCCCGGCACGCAGTTCTTCACCGCGTCGATCGTCTGTCTCGGGCTGTTCACCGGCGCACGCGTGTGCGAGCAGGTGCGCTCGGGCATCAACGCGCTGCCGAAGGGCCAGCGTGCGGCCGGCCTCGCGATGGGCTTCACGCAATGGCAGACGTACCGCTACGTGTTGCTGCCGGTCGCGTACCGGATCATCGTGCCGCCGCTCACGTCGGAGTTCCTGAACATCTTCAAGAACTCGGCGGTCGCATCGACGATCGGCCTGCTCGACCTGTCCGCGCAGGCGCGCCAGCTGGTCGACTACACCGCGCAGACCTACGAGTCGTTCATCGCGGTGACGCTCGCCTACGTGGTCATCAACCTCGTCGTGATGGCGTTCATGCGCTGGATCGAAGGCCGCACGCGGCTGCCCGGCTACATCGGAGGCAAGTGATGCATCAGTTCGACTGGAGTAGTATTCCCGGCGCGATACCGACGCTGTGGACCGGGGCGATCGTCACGTTCAAGATCACGCTGATCGCGATCGTGATCGGCATCGTCTGGGGCACGCTGCTGGCGCTGATGCGGCTGTCCGGCGTGAAGCCGCTCGCGTGGTTCGCGAAGGGCTACGTGACGGTGTTCCGCTCGATCCCGCTCGTGATGGTGCTGCTGTGGTTCTTCCTGATCGTGCCGCAGCTGCTGCAGGGCGTGCTCGGGCTGTCGCCGACGATCGACATCCGGCTCGCGTCGGCGATGGTCGCGTTCTCGCTGTTCGAGGCCGCGTATTATTCCGAGATCATTCGCGCCGGCATCCAGGCGGTGCCGCGCGGGCAGGTGAACGCCGCGTTCGCGCTCGGCATGAACTACGCGCAGGCGATGCGCCTCGTGATCCTGCCGCAGGCGTTTCGCGCGATGGTGCCGCTGCTGCTCACGCAGGCGATCGTGCTGTTCCAGGACACGTCGCTCGTGTACGTGATCAGTCTCGCGGACTTCTTCCGCACGGCCGCGAACGTCGGCGATCGCGACGGCACGACCGTCGAGATGGTGCTGTTCGCCGGCGCATGCTATTTCGTGATTTGCTCGTTGGCTTCTGCCCTCGTCAAAGGTCTCCAGAAAAAGGTCACAAGATGATTTCCATCAAGAACGTTTCGAAGTGGTACGGCCAGTTTCAGGTCCTCACCGATTGCACGACCGAGGTCAGCAAGGGCGAGGTCGTCGTGGTGTGCGGGCCGTCGGGCTCGGGCAAGTCGACGCTGATCAAGACGGTCAACGGCCTGGAGCCGTTCCAGCAGGGCGAGATCCTCGTGAACGGCCAGTCGGTCGGCGACAAGAAGACGAACCTGTCGAAGCTGCGCTCGAAGGTCGGGATGGTGTTCCAGCATTTCGAGCTGTTCCCGCACCTGTCGATCACCGAGAACCTGACGCTCGCGCAGATCAAGGTGCTCGGCCGCAGCAAGGACGAGGCGACCGACAAGGGTTTGAAGCTGCTCGATCGCGTCGGGCTGAAGGCGCATGCACACAAGTTTCCGGGCCAGCTGTCGGGCGGCCAGCAGCAACGCGTCGCGATCGCGCGCGCGCTGTCGATGGACCCGATCGCGATGCTGTTCGACGAGCCGACCTCCGCGCTCGATCCGGAAATGATCAACGAGGTGCTCGACGTGATGGTCGAACTCGCGCAGGAAGGGATGACGATGATGGTCGTCACGCACGAAATGGGCTTCGCGAAGAAGGTCGCCCATCGCGTGATCTTCATGGACAAGGGCGCGATCGTCGAGGACGACCGCAAGGACGATTTCTTCTCGAATCCGAAGTCGGATCGCGCGAAGGACTTCCTCGCGAAAATCCTCCACTGAACGCTCCCGTGTAGCGCACGCCGCTTCGACGAACCGCCCGGCCTAGCGCCGGGCGTTTTTTTTCGGCCGCTGCCGCCGAACGGCAGCGGCGCACGGGCGTCGCGACGCGTCCTGCGTTACCAGCTGTAGCGGTAGCCGGCCTGGCCGGTGACGCCGCGCCGGTAGTCGCCGCCGATGTTGCGCGCGTATTTGACGTTCGCGTACAGCGTGCCCGACTTGCCGAAGGCCGCGGTCACGCCGAGGCCGAGCTCGTACCACGTGCGGCCCAGATGCGTCGCGAACGGCGTGCCGCCGACGACGGTCTGGCCCGGCGACAGGAAGTCGTGCAGCACGTCGGCCGTGAAATACGGCGTCGCCGCGCCCAACGCGCTCGCCCCGAGGTTCGGCCGGAACATCCGTACGCCGAGGCGTCCACGCAGCGCATGGCTCGTCGTGCCCGACACCGCCGACACGCTGTCGTTGAACCCGTTCAGCTTCAGGTACTGATACATCAGCTGCGCCTGCGGTTCGATCGCGATCGGCGTGGCGCCGATGCCGAACGGCTTGCCGGCTTCCTGCGACAGCGCGATGCCGAAGCCGTTCTGCGATGCGTCGTTGCCGTAGCTGTCGCGATAGCGGTTGCCGTAGTGCGTGACCTGCCCGACGCTGTCGAAGTAGGTGCCGTCGGCCAGATAGCGCGTCCAGTAGCCGCCGGCGCTCTGCGCGTGCATCTCGACCGAGCCGGTCGACGTCGACAGGCCGGGCGCATCGGCGCGCGCCGGATCGCTGAAGCTCGCATTCGACACGCCGATGCTCGCCGTCACGCCCGCATGCGTGCTGCCGCCGCCTGGCGCTTGGTCGAGCGTCCAGTCCTTGCCGAACTGCGCGAAGAAGGTGCGCTCGTCGGCCGCGAAGCGGCCCGCGTTCGCATCGAAGCTCTGTCCGCCGATGCGGCCCCACACGCCGTCGCGATTGCCGGGCGCCTGCTTGTCGACGTTGTACACGTCGCCGACGCGCTCGTGCAGCTTGCCGAGCGTCGAGAAGCCGTAGTCGGCGTTCAGGAGCGGCGTCATCGCGAAGCCCGCGACGCCCGGACGGTACGCGAGCGTGCCGGCGCCGCCGCCGGCGGTCAGCGGGCCGACCGCGATGACCTGGTTGGACGGATCGAGCTGCGAGCGCAGATACCAGCCGTTCGCGTCGAGCTGGCCGCCGCGATAGAGCCGGTATTCGTATGCGCCGGCCTGGACCGGGCCGGCGAGATGGAACGCGGACGCGGCCGTCGTGCCGCCGTTCGCCGTGACCACCACCGGAATGCCGTCGCCGGTCGTCTGCGCGCCGCTGCCGGCGGTGTTCGCGATCTTCAGCGCCGTCGTGCCGCTCGCGGCGCCGCCGTTCACGATCAGCCGGTCGGTCGGCGACGCGTCGGCGCCGAGATAGGTGTTCAGCGCGATCGTGCCGCCGTTGCCGACGTAGCCGCCGGTGGTCAGCGTCTTGTAGCTGCCGGCCGCCGTCGGCGCGCCCGACGGCGCGGCGAATGCGACCAGGCCCGCGTTGTTCAGGCTGCTCAGCACCGAGCTGCCGGTGAGCCGCCATGCGCTCGTCGCGTCGACGTTCAGCGCGACCGGATCGATCTTGCCGGTCAGCGTCGTGCCGTTCGTCAGCGACACGGTGCCGGTGCTCGACGCGTCCGACACGATGTCGCCGGCCAGCGTCACGGCCGAAGCGTCGAAGCGCGCGACGCTGCCGTTCGCGAGGTCGAGCAGCGTGCCGTTGCCGGCCGTCACGACGGTGCCGTTGCGTACCGCGATGTCGACCACGCCGCCGCGCGCGGCGAACGCCGGGCCGGCGACCGACGCGACGCTGCCGCCGTCGACCAGCACCGAACTCGTCGCGCCGCTCGCGCGCGAGTCGACGCTCAGCAAGCCGGCCGTCGCGCCGTGCAGCGTCGTGCCGGTCAGCGCGAGCACGCCGCCGCCGTCGACGGTCGCGCCGTTGCCGGCCGCGCTCGTGAGCGTCGAGCCGGTGTCGCCGATCCGGCCGCCGTTTTGCGCGACGACGCCGTCGGCTGCCGCGCCCGCCGCCGCGATCTTCGCGCCCGACAGCAGCGCGGTCGCGCCGCCGCCGCCGACCAGCCCATGCGCGCCGGCGCCGGTGGTCGAGACGGTGGTGCCGTCGGCGGCCAGCGTCGCATCGGCGCCGGCCACGACGATGCCGCGCGCGTTTTCGCCCGCGGTGCGCACGACGCTCGCCGCATCGGTCGCGATGCGCGTGCCCGCGCCCGTCGACGAGATGCCGTCGGCGCCGTTGCCGGTCGTGCCGATCTGCGTGCCCGACAGCACGATCGTCGTGTTGGTACCGAGGTTGTCGATGCCGGCGCCGCCGCCGCCCACCGCGATCGACGTCGCGCCGGCCGCGAGCGCGCCGTTCGCGACGCTCGAGTCGATCAGCACGCCGTGCGCGCTCCCGTTCGCGACGATGGTGCCCGCGCCCGACAGCACGACCGACGCGCCCGCGCCGGTCAGATGCACGCCGGCGACGCCGTCGTCGGCGCCGATCGTGCCCGCGTTGTTCAGCACGGCCGACGCGCCTTGCACGAGCGCGCCGGTGCCGTCCGACACGCGGATCGTCGACATGTTGTCGACCGTGCCGAGCGCGCCGATCGCGACGCCGGTCGAGCCGGCGCCGGTCAGCAGCACCGCGTTGCGGTTCTCCAGCGTGCCGAGGTTGCGCGCAACGAACCCGGTCACGCCGGCGCTCGACGACATGACGGCCGCGTCGTTGCCGAGCACCGTCGCGACCGGCGCGCCGGCGTTCGCGCCGGCCAGGTCGTGGGCCTGGCCGTCGACCACGCCCGCCGTGGCGCCCGCCGCGTTCAGGTTGATCGTCGCGCCGGCGTCGATCGTGCCGTGTGCGCCGCCCTCGACCGCCACCGCGATGCCGTTCGCGCCGCGCACGTTGTAGGTCGCGGAGCCGGTCGACAGCGTCGTGCCGGCGCCGGTCGCGAGCACGCCGCGCGCGCGCTCGCCGTTCACGTCGGTCGTCAGCGTGCCGGCGGCCGACGCGCCCGTGTAGGCCGCGCCGGCTGCGATGCGGAACAGCGTCGAGTCGTCGGTATCGACGCTCAGCCGCTGCGCGGCCACGTTGATCGTCGAGCCGGCGCCGTACACGTAGAAGCCGATCTGGTTCGTACCGGACGTGAAGCGCGGCACGGCGTTCGCGCCGACGTCGATCGCGGCGCCCGCGCGCGCGTGGGCGCCGATCGCGCCATTGCCGGTCAGGTCGAGCGCGCCGTCGAGCGTGGCCTTCGCGCGCGGGCCTTCGGCCCAGACGCCGTAATTTCGCGTGTCCGACGCCGCGTCCAGCCCGCCGGCGACGTCGATCGTGCCGGTCGACGTCGCGGCCGTGGCGGTCGAGCCGGTGCCGACCACCATGATGCCGATGCCGTTCACGCCGTTCAGCGTGATCGTGCCCGTGTTGGTCACGGTCGCGGCCGTGTCGGCCGCCAGCATCCCGACGTTCGCGAGCGGCGTGCCGGGCGCCGCACCGTTCACGACGATCGTGCCGGCGTTGCGCAGCGTGCCGGACGACGAGCCGATGCTCGCCATCGCGGCGCCGTTCTGCGTCTGCGAGCCGATCACGATCGAGCCGAGGTTCGCGGCCGTGCCCGACGCGCCGAGCAGGATGCCGTAGCCGTGCGCGGACAGCGCGACGTCGGCCGCCGCCGCGCCCGGCCGGTACTGCGCCGCGCGTCCGACGTAGATCGTGCCGCCGGCCTCGTTGGTGAACGCGCCGCCGTCCGCGAGGCCGCCGATCACCTGGCTGTCGAGCGTGGTTGCGTTGACGCCGACGTTCAGCGTGCCGGCGTTCGACGCGGTTGCGCCGTCGGTCGCCGCGATCGCGTAGCTGAGCAGGGTCGGCCGGTTGCCGTCGAGCGTCCATGCGGCGACGTTCATCACGCCGTTGTTCACGAACGTGGTGCCCGTGCCGTTCGCGTACACGCCGTTGCCCTCGGTGTAGGCGTGGAAGCCGAAGTTCTCGGGCGGCGCGGCGCCGGCGGTGTCGAAGTTCTCGCCGGCCGCGTAGCCGGACGAGATCACGCCGTTGTTGACGCCGCTCGCACCGGTGAGCAGCCGCACGAGCGTGAAGTCGCCCGACAGGCTGCCGTCGTTGACGAACTGCGCGCCGTTTTCCGCGAGCACCGCCGAGCTCGATTCGATCGCGCTGGTGCCGCGGAAGTCGATCTGGCCGTCTCGGCCGATATGCAGCGTCGCGCTCGCGCCGGTGCCGTGCAGCGCGGCCAGATGGTCGATCGGCAACGTGTTCTTGTCGCCGGCCGACACGTCGTTCGCGTACTGGAAGGTCTGCCGCGAGAACGTGACGGCCTGGCTGAACGCGCTGTCGTACGCGGCTTGCGAGCCGAGCGCGCCGCTGCGGACCGAGCGTACGAGAAAGTCGTTGTATGCGGCGAGCGACGCGGCGTCGTCGACGCGCCAGCGGCTGCCGTCGAACGCGGTGAAGGTGCCCGCGTAGGCCGGCACGTCGAGCTGCAGGTTGCCCACCGCGCCGCCGGCCTCGACGTAGTCGCCGGTCGTGAACAGCACCTGGTTGCGCGAGTTCCAGTTGACGACGCTTGACGCGGTGCCGGTGCCGTCCGCGAAGGCGAGGTCCGTCTGCTTCGCCGCGATCGTGATCGCGTTGCCGGCCGCGTCGGGCGCGTTCGCCGCGTTGCCGAGCGACACGTTCAGCGTGCCGCCCGAGCGCTCGACGGTGCCGATCCGCGTGTTCAGGTACTGGTTGCCGTCGACGTCGTGATAGAGCGGCACGTAGGTCGCGCCGAGCGTCGATCCGGCGAACGCGGACGAGTTGTAGGTCGCGACCGATGCGTGGGTGCCGGTGATCGAATCGGGCGTGCTGACGCTCTGCGTCTTGCCGCCGAGCGAGACCAGCGGCTGGTCGGGATTGCCGGTCACGATCGTGGTCGTGCCGAGCGGGACGCGCGTGTAGCCGGCGTCGCCGCCGTTCTGGCTGGTCCATGCGCCGGTGGCGGCGACGGTATCGCCGCCCGTGACGGTCGTCGCCCCGGCCAGGTTGTCGTTCACGGTCGGGCTGAAGCTGCCGACGGTGCAGCTGCCGCCGCTCGCGACCGCCGACCCGTTGCCGCAGGTCGATGCATGTGCGGCGCCGGCCGACAGCGCGGCGAACGCGGCGCCGGCCATCGCGGCGCGCAGCGGCGCCAGCCGGATCGCGTCGCGGCTCGCGCGACGGCTCGTGGCCGATGTGCCGACAGATGTGCTGCCCGAGCGCTTGCCGCGTGCCCGGGCTGTCTCCGCAACCGCGACCCAGCAGCCGGCGGCTTCGCTCCATATCGATCGAAATGAGTGATTCACGACAACCCCTCTTTGCTTTTTTTGAAGTGATATCCACCGCGGCGCGGTGAAAGCGCATTCCGCGGCCGAAAATGGTTCGAGCCGGCGTGCGCGCCATTGGCCGCATTGCCGTCGTCACGTGAATCGCTTTTCGATATACCGAGGATGAGCGGAGTCTACTGATCTGAATCGCGAAGGATTATCAAAAAAATGAGTGCCGTTGTGATAATGTCGACTCGGTCCGGTATTTTTGAATTATGTGATGAATCGAACCGAAAGCCTTTCTGGTAAAGGCTTGAGTGATATCGTGCGAGGCGGGGTAATCCCGTCGCTCGACGGTGGGCTGGCGCACTGTTCCAAAACGGCGCTGCGATAGAATATGGCTTCCGGAAGATGGGCGGGGATTTAAAAGGCGTTCCGTTTTATTGCGTATATATTATTTTCGCGTGAACGTTGATTAAATCAAGTTAATGCTGCGTTGCCGCGGTTTGGCGCGCGTCATTGTGGTTTGATTGAAACGAAAAAACTACTTGCCGGCAAAAGAGGGGCGCGCTGTTCGGCAATGGCTCGTCGCGCGGCCGGCCGGGCCGCGGTCGCTTCGTCATGCTGCGACGGTGAAGGAAGGGCGGCGCGTGCGGCTCAGAAATCGATCGCGTCGTCGGCGTCGTCGGCGGCGGCCAGCGCCTCGCGACGCATGCCGCCGCACGGCGCGGAGGCCGACGCGTCGAGCGCCGGGTTGCGCAGCTTCTCGAGCACGCGCTCCGGCACCGGAATCCGCGTCCGCGCGGCGACGTCGCCGCACTGGAACATGATCAGCTCGCCGGGCTCGAACGACGTCCAGACTTCGTTGTCGGTCAGCGGCTGCGTGGCGATCACCGCGACGCGATCTTCGGGCGTCGTGTATTTCGCGAAGTCGATCGACAGGTCTTCGTCGACCAGATGCGCGGTGGAGAACGGCCAGCGCCGCACGATGTAGTGCAGCCGCGTCGAGCAGTGTGCGAACAGCGCCTGGCCGTTCGACATCAGGAAGTTGAATACGCCGTGATCGGTGATGTCGCGCGTCAACTCGCCGACGCGCTCGAACAGCTCCGGCAGCGGCGGCTGTGCGCCGGGGAATGCCTCGCGCAGCCCTTGCATCAGCACGCAGAACGCCTTCTCGCTGTCGGTCGTGCCGACCGGGTGGTAGACGCTGCCGTCGAGATCGGGTTCGTAGTCCTGCAGATCGCCGTTATGCGCGAAGATCCAGTGACGCCCCCACAGCTCGCGCATGAAGGGGTGGCTGTTCTCGAGCAGGATATGGCCTTGCGTGGCCTTGCGGATATGCGCGATCGTGTTCTTCGACTTGATCGGATAGCGCTTCACCATTTCGGCGATCGGCGACGTGGCCGAGGCCTGCTGATCGATGAACAGACGGCAGGCCTTGTCCTCGAAGAACGCGATGCCCCAGCCGTCGGCGTGGTGATCGGTGAGGCCGCCCCGGGCCGCGAAACCAGTGAAGGAGAATGTGACGTCCGTCGGCGCGGCGCAGTTCATTCCTAGGAGTTGGCACATTTTACTTGGGGCGGGGGCGGAAGCAGGGTAACCAACCGGGTGAACCCCGGTACAATATGGCTCCTAGCATATCACCGAGCCTCGAGCGGTAAAAAGCGGATTCCGCCGGCCCAAGGCCCCGTGTTGCGGTTTGCCGTCAGTCGGCCCGTGCACGCGTGCTCCGGCCCCGCCGATCCTCGATGGCCAGCCCGTTCCTCACGACGCCTCCTATGACTGCCTCGAACGCTTCCTCCCCGGCGACGCTCACGCTCGCCCGTCCCGACGACCTGCATCTGCACCTGCGCGACGGCGACATGCTGGCCGCGGTGCTGCCGCACACCGCACGCCAGTTCGCGCGCGCGATCGTGATGCCGAACCTGAAGCCGCCCGTCACGACGACCGCGCACGCGCAGGCCTATCGCGACCGGATCCTGGCCGCGCTGCCGGCCGGCAGCGCGTTCGAGCCGCTGATGACGCTGTACCTGACCGACAACACGGCGCCCGACGAAGTTCGTCGCGCGCGCGACAGCGGCTTCGTGCACGGCGTGAAGCTGTATCCGGCCGGCGCGACGACGAACTCGGATCACGGCGTGAGCGACCTCGCGAAGTGCGCGAAGACGCTCGAGGCGATGCAGGAAACCGGCATGCCGCTGCTCGTGCACGGCGAGGTGACGGACCCGTCGATCGACATGTTCGATCGCGAGAAGGTGTTCATCGACCGCGTGATGACGCCGCTGCGCCGCGATTTCCCCGCGCTGAAGGTCGTGTTCGAGCACATCACGACGAAGGATGCGGCCGACTACGTGCGCGACGCCGATGCGGCGCCGGGCTTGCTCGGCGCGACGATCACGCCGCAGCATCTGCTGTACAGCCGCAACGCGCTGTTCGTCGGCGGCATTCGCCCGCATTACTACTGCCTGCCGGTGCTCAAGCGCGAGACGCACCGCGTCGCGCTCGTCGAAGCGGCGACCTCCGGCAACCCGCGCTTCTTCCTCGGCACCGACAGCGCGCCGCATGCGCGCGGCGCGAAGGAAACCGCCTGCGGCTGCGCCGGCTGCTACACGGCGCTGCACGCGCTCGAGCTGTATGCGGAAGCGTTCGACCAGGCCGGCGCGCTCGACAAGCTGGAGAATTTCGCGAGCCGCTTCGGCGCCGATTTCTACGGCCTGGCGCACAGCACCGACACGGTCACACTGCGCCGCGAGACCTGGGAGCTGCCGACCGAGGTGTTCGCGGGCGATACGCCGGTCGTGCCGCTGCGCGCTGGCGAGACGATCGGCTGGAAGTTCGCGTGAGCGTCGCGCCGCCGTGCGCCGCCGCTCACGCGGCCGACGGCGGGGCGGCGCAATTCGCGCGGATCGACTGGTCCGCGCCGTGGCTCGCGCAGTACGACGAGCCGGGCCGTTTGCTGCAGGTGGCCGCGCTCGCGGGCGAAGCCGCCTTGCTCGATGCATTGGGCGACGCGGCCGGTGCACGCACGAGCGGGCGCGGCAGGCCGCTGCGCTTCGTGCCGCAGGCCGAACTGCCGCCCGGCGTCGCATACGAAACCCACATCGCCGACACGGGGCGCGTGCCGACCCGCCACAATCTTCACGACTTCTTCAATGCGCTCGTGTGGCTCGCCTATCCACGCACCAAGGCCGCGCTGAACGCACGGCAGGCCGCGGCGATCGACGCCGCGGGCGGCGTCGGGCCGGTGCGTGGGTCGCTGCGCGATGCGCTCACGCTGTTCGACGAGAATGCGGCGCTGTTCGTGACGGCCGAGCGCGCGCTCGCCGACGCACTGCGCGGCTTCGACTGGCAACGTCTGCTGGTGAGCTCGCGCGCCGCGTGGGGTACGCGCTGCGAGGCGCGCCTCGTCGGCCATGCGCTACTCGAGAAGCTGGTGGCGCCGTACAAGTCGTGTACCGCGCACGCGTGGATCGTCGAAGTCAGCGACGACTACTTCTCGTGGCCCGACGCGCGCCGCGCCGCGCATCTCGACGCACGGATCGCCGACGAACTCGCGACGCGCGCGCTGACGAGCCGCGATTTCGCGCCGCTGCCGGTGCTCGGCGTGCCGGGCTGGTGCGACGCGAACGCCGCGCCGGCGTTCTACGACGACCCGGCCGTGTTCCGCAGCGGTCGACGGACGGACGCCGCGCGCGCTGCGGGCGGCGGCGCGCAGTGCTAGAATGCGCGTCGCAAAGCAGGCCAGGCAGTCGCGGCCTCGCCGCCTTCGGGCAGGCGGGGGCGAGGAAAGTCCGGACTCCACAGGGCAGGGTGATGGCTAACGGCCATCCGTGGCGACACGCGGAACAGGGCAACAGAAAGCAAACCGCCGATGGCCCGGCGCAAGCCGGGATCAGGTAAGGGTGAAACGGTGCGGTAAGAGCGCACCGCGGCGACGGCGACGTTCGCCGGCACGGTAACCTCCACCCGGAGCAATTCCAAGTAGGCAGGCGCGCATTTTCGGATGCAGGATGGGGCCCCCGTCTCGTCTGCGGGTAGGAAGCTTGAGCGCGTCAGCAATGGCGCGCCTAGAGGAATGGCTGCCACGCGCGGCGCGCTTCGGCGTGCGGCGTGCACAGAATCCGGCTTATCGGCCTGCTTTGCCGTTCGAATGCACAAGGGCCGGCGCTCCATCGGGAGCGCCGGCCCTTTTTGTATCGTCGGCGCAGCGCGCTTAGTCGGCGACGATGTCGAACGAATGCGTGAGCTCGGCCGTCTTCGCGATCATGATCGACGCGGAGCAGTATTTGTCGTGCGAGAGGTTGATCGCGCGCTCGACCGTGGCCGGGTTCAGGTTGCGGCCCGTGACGGTGAAGTGGAAGTGGACCTTCGTGAACACCTTCGGGTCCTCGCTTGCGCGCTCGGCCTTCAGCGTGACCGAGCAGCCGGTGACTTCCTGGCGGCTCTTCTTCAGGATCAGCACGACGTCGTACGCAGTGCAGCCGCCGGTGCCGACCAGCACCATTTCCATCGGGCGCGGAGCGAGGTTATGTCCGCCGCCTTCCGGCGCGCCGTCCATCGCGACGAGGTGCCCGCTTCCGGTCTGGGCCGAAAACGCCATCCCGTCCTGACCCATCCAGCTTACTTTGCATTCCATGCTTGCGCTCCAGCGTTGCCTGATTCGGATTCGATCCGGCATTGTAGCCCGCTGCGCAACGGTCGGCTGATGCACTGCACGACGCGAAACGGCGAGCCGGCCTCGGCGGCGTCGCGTCGGCCATTTGGCTGGTATTTCCCTGCTGGCTTTAGGGGTTTTACTCTAGGCGGGGCGGGACGATTGGCGCGGCGTTTTCGGCTATGCAACTGATTTGAAAGGGGAAATCCATGAGGCCCAGTGTGCGTCGGGGATTCCGCATTATGGTTTTTGATTTCGTAATGCAGATTTTCTTGTGAAGTCGGAGGGGCATTCGTATAATGAGCTCCATTGGTTGTCGCGCTGCGGCAACCTCCGAATGTCTCCTCCACCCTCCTCCAAAGGTGGATTAAGCCCGAACCAAACGTTCGGGCTTTTTTTCGTCCAATGCAAACATCGGCGCGCGGGTTGCGCGGTCTGAAAGCGCTTTGAGAGCGGTGAATCCGCGGCGCTTTTGCGGCGGTTGGGCGGCGCTTCGGCAGCGGGCGAGCGCGCCAACATTGGTTCTATAGCGGTTCGACAGGTGTTCGACACCGGCTCGAGGCCGCTATGGCCCCCGCTCGACAGCGGTTCGACACCGATCAGACGGGCTGCCTCGCCGCCGGCCGCGGCGTCGGCCGTGCCGGCGTGCTGGTCGGGTGCGTCGGCGTTGCCTGGGCGTCGCTGGCCGAAACGTCGCCCTGTTCGTGTGCGCAGAAATGGCGTACGCGCTCGCGCACCGCGCGCAGGCGGGCGACGCGTTCCTCGGTATGGGATTCGCGCGCGTCGGCGATGCGCGCGTCGAGTGCGGCGAGCTTGGCCTCGCAGGCCTGCTGGGCGGCGCTCGCGGGGACGGCGGCCGCCAGCAGGGCGGCCGTGAAAATGGGCATAAGTCCTTGTTTCATCATGCTTGCTTGTTGTTTTTTCGTGGTCGGCCGGTCGCGCGCGGCAAGGTCATGTGCAACGCGCGACGGGTGCGCCGCCGGGCGCTCGGATCGCCCGGTGCGGCACGGCACGCCGGAATTTTCGCCGATTTCGGGCGCCGCCGGCGCGGGCCACGGATTCTCTTTGACCGCCCTGTGGTATTTCCTTTATAATTCAGGGCTTTTCCGCATTCATGCCCACGGAAAAAGAACAGGGAGAGCCTGCACCGCGCCTCGAAGCGCACTCAGACAAGCAGGAAGAACACATCGGGCAAAGCATTTTTTTTGGATCGATCATGAAGACGTTTTCCGCAAAAGCCCATGAGGTGACGCGCGAATGGTACGTGATTGACGCGACGGATAAGGTTCTCGGCCGTGTTGCCAGCGAAGTGGCACGCCGTCTGCGCGGCAAGCACAAGCCTGAGTTCACCCCGCACGTCGACACTGGTGATTTCATCATCATCATCAACGCGAGCAAGTTGAAGGTCACGGGCAACAAGACGCTGGACAAGAAGTACTACCGTCACTCGGGCTACCCGGGCGGCATCTATGAAACGACGTTCGGCAAGATGCAGGAACGCTTCCCGGGCCGTGCGCTCGAGAAGGCGGTCAAGGGCATGCTGCCGAAGGGCCCGCTCGGCTACGCGATGATCAAGAAGCTGAAGGTCTACGCAGAAGCGACGCATCCGCACTCGGCTCAACAGCCGAAGGCGCTCGAGATCTAAGGGGAGCCCACATGATCGGTAACTGGAACTACGGTACGGGCCGCCGCAAGAGCGCAGTCGCACGTGTCTTCATCAAGGCTGGCAAGGGCGACATCATCGTCAACGGCAAGCCCATCGCTGACTACTTCTCGCGCGAAACGTCGCTGATGATCGTGCGTCAACCGCTGGAACTCACGAACCACGGCCAGACGTTCGACATCAAGGTCAACGTCAACGGCGGCGGTGAGACGGGTCAGGCAGGCGCAGTGCGTCACGGCATCACCCGTGCACTGATCGACTACGATGCGACGCTCAAGCCGTCGCTGTCGAACGCAGGCTTCGTCACGCGCGATGCGCGTGAAGTCGAGCGTAAGAAGGTCGGTCTGCGCAAGGCACGCCGCGCAAAGCAGTTCTCGAAGCGTTAATTCTGCTTCGTGGCCACGCCGCTTTCGGGCGGTGTCTGCCGAAAAAACCGCCAGCTTTCACGCTGGCGGTTTTTTTATGCCCGCTCGACGCGGGTGCCCATGGCGTTCGCTTTACCGAAATCAACAAGAACCTATTGATTTCATGGACATCGGCACGATCTTCTGATCCGCCCTACAATAGCGGCTAAAGCTTTTTGGAGAGTTCGCATGAACGCTGTTAACGAATCCGCAGCAACGACGGCCGAAATGCCGGTCCCGTTCGTCTTCACCGACGCCGCGGCCGACAAGGTCAAGCAACTGATCGACGAAGAGGGCAATCCCGACCTGAAGCTGCGCGTGTTCGTGCAAGGCGGCGGCTGCTCGGGCTTCCAGTATGGCTTCACGTTCGACGAGGAAGTCAACGAGGACGACACCGTGATGGACAAGAACGGCGTCCAGCTCCTGATCGACTCGATGAGCTACCAGTATCTGGTCGGCGCCGAGATCGACTACAAGGACGACCTCAACGGCGCGCAGTTCGTGATCAAGAACCCGAACGCCACGACCACCTGCGGTTGCGGCTCGTCGTTCTCGGTCTGAGCGCGACTCGGATCCTGTCCGGTTCGCCGGAATAAGAAACGGGGCTTGATGCCCCGTTTTTCATGTCCGCGCGCCGTGCTCGTCATCGGATCAGCGCGGATACAGCGCGCCGAGCACGCGCTCGCCGGCCGCGCCCGTCACGCTGGCCAAATTGCCGGGCAGGCGCGCGGTGAAGCGGTACGCGAGCCATGCGAACGCGAGCGCCTCGACCTGTTGCGGCGGCACGCCGAGCGCGGCCGTCGTGTCTACCGTGGCTAATACGCCGGCTTCCTGCAGCGCGCGACGCAGCGCGTCGAGTAGCACGGGATTGCGGGCGCCGCCGCCGCAGACGAACACGGCCTTGCAGCCGGCTGCGTGCCGCGCGATCTCGCGAGCGACCGACACCGCGGTGAGCGCGGTCAGCGTCGCCTGCACGTCCTCCGGCGCAACCTGCGCAAAGCCGGCCAGCTTCGCGTCGAGCCACGCCGCGCTGAACAGGTCGCGCCCGGTGCTTTTCGGCGGTGGCGCGGTGAAATAGGGTTCGTCCAGCAGCGCGTCGAGCAACGCCGCATGCACGGTGCCGCGCGCGGCGAACTTGCCGCCGTCGTCGTACGGCTTGCCGAGGTGGCGCGTCGCCCATGCGTCGATCAACGCGTTCGCCGGCCCGCAGTCGAAGCCGCGCACGTCGCTGCCTTCAGCCGGCAGGATCGTGATGTTGCTGATGCCGCCGAGGTTGCAGACGACGCGCGTGTCGCCCGGCGCGCCGAACACCGTCGCATGAAACGCCGGCGCGAGCGGCGCGCCGTGGCCGCCGGCCGCGACGTCGCGCATGCGGAAGTCGGCGATCACGTCGACATGCGTGAGCTCGGCGAGCAGCGCCGGATTGTTCAGCTGACGCGTGTAGCCGCGTTCGGGACGGTGCCGGACCGTCTGGCCGTGCACGCCGATCGCGCGCACGTCGTCGCGCGACAGGCCGGCCGTACGCTGCAACTCGTGGCAGCACACCGCATAGCGCGCGACGAGCGCATTCGCGGCGACCGACTCGCGGTCGATCTCGTCGTCGCCCGGCTGCTGTAGCGCGAACAGCGCGTCGCGCAGCGATTGCGCGAAGCCGACGAACGCTTCGGCGAGCACGACCGGCGCGCGGCCCGTTTCGAACCGGACCGCGACGCCGTCGACGCCGTCCATGCTGGTTCCCGACATGAGTCCGAAGTAGACGCCGTCGGCCGGATGGGCGGGTTGCGGGTGTCGTTGCGGCACGTTGGGTTCTCCTGGATCGAGCGGCGCGGGCCGGTGCCGCGCGCCTCGCACCTGATTATCCGCGCAACCTGACGCGTCGTTAAGCGATGCGCGCGCAAGTTATGGGAAAATCCCTGTCTTTGCGACATTCTTCCTGGCACCGATGAGCACCGAACCCAGTTCCAAGCCCGTTTTCCCGATCACCGACGAAGTCCGCCACGCGCTCGCCGTCACGAAGCGCGGTGTCGACGAACTGCTGATCGAGGAAGAGTTCGCGCAGAAGCTCGCGCGCAGCGCGGCCACCGGCAAGCCGCTGCGCATCAAGCTCGGGCTCGACCCGACCGCGCCCGACATCCACATCGGCCATACGGTCGTGCTGAACAAGATGCGCCAGCTGCAGGACCTCGGGCACACGGTGATCTTCCTGATCGGCGATTTCACGTCGCTGATCGGCGATCCGTCCGGCCGCAACGCGACGCGCCCGCCGCTCACGCGCGAGCAGATCGAGTCGAACGCGAAGACTTACTTCGACCAGGCCGCGCTGGTGCTCGACCGCGACAAGACCGAGATCCGCTACAACAGCGAGTGGTCGATGCCGCTCGGCGCCGACGGGATGATCAAGCTCGCGTCGCGCTACACGGTCGCGCGGATCCTCGAACGCGAGGACTTCACGAAGCGCTTCCAGAGCGGCATCCCGATTTCGATCCACGAATTCCTGTACCCGCTGATGCAGGGTTACGACTCGGTCGCGCT
The DNA here is from genome assembly GCF_004368385.1 of Burkholderia sp. B10. Lineage (NCBI taxonomy): Bacteria > Pseudomonadati > Pseudomonadota > Betaproteobacteria > Burkholderiales > Burkholderiaceae > Burkholderia > Burkholderia sp. B10. Next base: position 19,375 of record NZ_PQMX01000055.1, read on the forward strand.
GAACGCCGACCTCGAGCTCGGCGGCACCGACCAGAAGTTCAACCTGCTGGTCGGCCGCGAACTGCAGAAGCAGTACGGCCAGGAACAGCAGTGCATTCTGACGATGCCGCTGCTCGAAGGGCTCGACGGCGTCGAGAAGATGTCGAAGTCGAAGGGCAACTACGTCGGCATCAGCGAGAAGCCGACCGACATGTTCGGCAAGCTGATGAGCATCTCGGACACGTTGATGTGGCGTTACTTCGAACTGCTGTCGTTCCGCAGCCTCGACGAGATCGCCGGCTTCCGCCGCGAAGCCGAAGGCGGCCGCAACCCGCGCGACTTCAAGGTGCTGCTCGCGCAGGAAATCGTCGCGCGCTTTCACTCGCAGGCCGACGCCGAGCGCGCGCTCGAGGACTTCAATCACCGCGCGAAGGGCGGCGTGCCGGACGATATCCCGTCGGTCACGCTCGCAGGCGCGCCGCTCGCGATCGGCCAGTTGCTGAAGCAGGCGGGCCTCGTGCCGTCGACGAGCGAAGCGCTGCGCAACATCGAGCAGGGCGGCGTGAAGATCGACGGCGCGACCGTGTCCGACAAGGGCCTGAAGGTCGACGCCGGCGAGTTCGTCGTGCAGGTCGGCAAGCGCCGCTTCGCGCGTGTCACGCTGACCGCATGATCGCGCTGATCCAGCGCGTGAAGCGCGCCGACGTGCAAGTCGGCGAGCGTACGACCGGCGAGATCGGCGCGGGCCTGCTCGCGCTGGTCTGCGCGGAGCGCGGCGACACCGAGGCCGCGGCGGACAAGCTGCTCGCGAAGCTGCTCGGCTATCGCGTGTTCAGCGACGCGGCCGGCAAGATGAACCTGCCGGTGTCGAACATCGACGGCGCGGGCCGCGCGGGCGGCCTGCTGCTCGTGTCGCAGTTCACGCTGGCGGCCGACACCAACAGCGGGCTGCGGCCGAGTTTCACGCCGGCCGCGCCGCCCGATGAAGGCAAGCGCCTGTTCGATTACTTCGTCGCGGCCGCGCGCGAGCGTCACCCGATCGTCGAGACCGGCGAGTTCGGCGCCGACATGCAGGTATCGCTTGTCAACGACGGCCCCGTGACGTTCTGGCTGCAAGTGCGGCCCTGATTCTTTCCCGGAGGCGCGCCGCGATGGCGACCACGCAGATCCTGTTCATCCGTCACGGCGAGACGGCCTGGAACCGCATCAAGCGCATCCAGGGCCACATCGACATTCCGCTGGCCGACTCGGGGCTCGCTCAGGCGCAGCGGCTCGCCATGCGGCTTGCGCGCGAAGCGCGCGAGGGGCAGCGCCTCGACGCCGTTTATTCGAGCGACCTGATGCGGGCGCAACAGACCGCGCAGCCCTTTGCCGACGCGCTCGGCTTGCCGCTCCAGTTGCGCGAAGGGCTGCGCGAGCGCGCATACGGCGTGTTCCAGGGCCATGACAGCACCGAGATCGAGACGCTGTTTCCCGATGCATACGCCGCATGGCAGACCCGCGACCCGGGCTTCGCGCCCGATGGCGGCGAGTCGCAGCGCGCGTTCTATCATCGCGTGCTGCATGCGCTCGAACCGATCGTCGCCGCTCATCCGGGCGGCCGCATCGCGTGCGTCGCGCACGGCGGCGTGCTCGACTGCGTGTACCGCTTCGCCAACGGTCTCGACCTGGCGGCGCCGCGCAACTATCAATTGCTCAACACGAGCATCAACGTCGTCGATTACGCTGACGGCCGCGCGCAGGTCGTGCAGTGGGCCGACGTGGCGCACCTCGACGCCGCGAGCGACGACGACGGCTATCGCAAGGTGCTTTGAGGCGGTCGCATCGGCGTGACGGGTTGACGGGCGTCAGTGCGTTGCCGGCATCCGGCCGCGCGTTGGTGACTCTGACCTACTGAGCGACTGAGCGACTTACCGACTCACCGTCACGCAGGCGGCTCGCCGCCCGACGGCGCTGAGCTGGCGCGGCGCCGTGCGCGTTTCGATACGCCGTTCACGAGCGCCCAGCGCAGCACCGGCGCGACTGCGCGCACACCGGGCCGGACCACCGCCCGCCGCAGCGGCGCGAACCGTGCGAGGCCGAGCATCTGCTGCGCCCACGGCGGCAACAGGTCGATCCCGGCGTGCATCACCAGCGTGGCGGCCGGCCGCAGCGCAGGCTTCGCGAGCGGCGCGTTCAGCAGGATGCGGATCACTTCGAACGTGCGCGGGCCGGCTTCGAGCTCGGGCTGCATGCGCGCGAGATAGGCGGCGACCTCCGCGCGCGAGCGCGGCACGGCCTGCGCGCCGAGGCGCTCGGCGATCTGCGCGGTTTCCGCGTAATAGCGATCCTGACATTCGCCGCTCAGCGCCGGATTCACATAGCGCAGATGCGCGGCCAGGAAGCTCGATACTTCCGCGACATGCACCCACGTGAGCAACGCCGGATCGTCGGCGCGGTACGGGCGGCCGTCGGGCGCGGTGCCCGATACGCGCGTGTGAATGGCCTTCACGCGCTCGATCAGCGCGAGCGCGTCCGCGCGATTGCCGAACGTGGTGCCCGATATGAACGTCGCCGTGCGGCGCAGGCGGCCGAGGATGTCGGTGCGAAACGACGAATGATCCCAGACGCCCGCCAGCGCGAGCGGATGAAGCGCCTGCAACAGCAGCGCCGAGACGCCGCCGGTCATCATCGACGCGAAATCCGCATGTACGCGCCAGCAGACCGCGTCCGGCCCGAACAGCCCGGGGTCGCCGGGCGGTGATGAATAGTCGATCGACGGGCCGCCGCTGCCGGTCGTCAGGTGCGTGACGCCGGCCGCGAGCCGCTTGCGCAGCGGCTCGATCCAGCGCGGGCCCGCGCTCGGCGCGGCGTGATGACGACGGGGCGGCGTGGTCATGGCTGGTTGGCCGGGAGCGACGCGGCGGGCTACGCGCCGTCGGGCGTGTTCCACATGCTGCCTTCCGCACTGCCGGCCGCCGGCGCGGACAGCCCGAAATGGCGGTAGGTGAGCAGCGTCGCGACGCGCCCGCGCGGCGTGCGCTGCAGGAAGCCTTGCTGGATCAGGTACGGTTCGAGCACGTCCTCGATCGTGTCGCGCTCCTCGCCGATCGCGGCCGCGAGGTTGTCGATGCCGACCGGGCCGCCGTCGAACTTGTGCAGGATGGCCTCGAGCAGCTTGCGGTCCATCAGGTCGAAGCCGACCGGATCGACGTCGAGCATCGCGAGCGCGGCATCGGCGACGGCCGCGGTGATCTGTCCGTCGGCCTTCACTTCCGCGTAGTCGCGCACGCGGCGCAGCAACCGGTTCGCGATCCGCGGCGTGCCGCGCGAGCGCTTCGCGATTTCCAGCGCGCCGTTCGGGTCGATCTGCGCGTTCAGCAGTGCCGCCGAGCGCCGCACGATGCGCGACAGCTGCTCGGCGTCGTAGAACTCCAGCCGCGCGACGATCCCGAAGCGATCGCGCAGCGGATTGGTGAGCATCCCCGCGCGCGTCGTTGCGCCCACCAGCGTGAACGGCTGCAGATCGAGCTTCACGCTGCGCGCGGCCGGACCTTCGCCGATCATGATGTCGATCTGGTAATCCTCGAGCGCCGGATACAGGATTTCCTCGACGACCGGCGACAACCGGTGGATCTCGTCGATGAACAGCACGTCGTTCGCTTCGAGATTGGTCAGCAGCGCGGCGAGGTCGCCGGCGCGCTCGAGCACCGGGCCCGACGTCTGGCGCAGATTCACGCCCATTTCGCGCGCGATGATGTGCGCGAGCGTGGTCTTGCCGAGGCCCGGCGGGCCGAACAGCAGCACGTGGTCGAGCGGCTCGGAGCGGCGTTTCGCGGCCTCGATGAAGATCTCGAGCTGACCGCGCACCTTCTCCTGGCCGACGTAATCGTCGAGCTGGCGCGGCCGCAGCGCGCGTTCGAACACCTCCTCGTGCGACGAGGCGGGCGTGGCGGCGATGATCCGCTCGGCGGCGAGTTTGTCGGTTTCAATCATGCGGGCATTGTACCGCGCGCCGTCGCGCGCCCGAATCGGCCGAACGGCCGACTGGCGCACGCCGCCCGGCGGCGCAACACTGGCTCCGACAGCCCGGCCGCGCGGCCGTTACGCCTTCGACAGCGCCTTGAGCGCGAGCTTGATGCCGTCGGACACGCCGGTGCCGGCCGGCACGTTCTTGATCGCCGCGAGGCCTTCCTTTTCGGAATAGCCGAGCGCGACGAGCGCGTTCAGGATGTCGGCCGCGTGGTCGGACGGCGACGCGGCGCCGGCGAGCGCACCGAGGTCCGCGCCGAGCTTGCCCTTCAGTTCGAGCAGCAGGCGTTCGGCGGTCTTCTTGCCGATTCCCGGCAGGCGTGTGAGGCGGGCGGCGTCCTGCATCGTCACGGCTTGCGCGAGCTCCTGCACGCTCATGCCGGACAGCACCGCGAGCGCCATGCGCGCGCCGATGCCGGTGATCTTCAGCAGCTCGCGGAAGGTCGTGCGCTCCTGCGGCGTCAGGAAGCCGTACAGCAGGTGGGCGTCCTCGCGCACGATCTGCTGCGTGAGCAGCACGACGCGCTCGCCCGTTTGCGGCAGGTTGTAGAAGGTGCTCATCGGCACGTCGATTTCATAGCCGACGCCGTTGCAGTCGACGAGCAGGTGAGGCGGGTTCTTTTCGAGCAGGATGCCGGCGATGCGACCGATCATGGATGGCGGGATGCGAGGAAGAAAGCGCGAGTGTAGCGCAGCTGCGGCGCGATGCCGATGGGAGGGTGGCGGGGGGGCTTGCGCAAGGCGCGCGAGTTGCGCAAGGCCGGCCAAATGGCGAACCGGCGACACGGCGAAACGGCGCATCGCGACTACGCACACGTTTCGTGCGAGACGATCCGCCGTGTCAGGTGCCGGACCGACGAGGCCGCCCACGTCAGCCGACGAGCCGCCCGCGTCGCACACGCAGCCCCTTGCGCGCGAGCGCGGGCGCGAGGCCGCTGATCGTGCCGAGCGTATTGCCGCTGTGTGCATGGCAGATCGCCATCCCGAGCGCGTCGGCCGCGTCGCTGCCCGGCTGGCCCGACAGATTGAGGAGCCGCGTGACCATCTCCTGCATCTGCGATTTGGTAGCGCGGCCGTAGCCGACGACGGCCTGCTTCAGTTGCAACGCGGTGTACTCGGCAACCGGCAACCCGCCCGCGACGAGCCCGCAGATGGCGGCGCCGCGCGCCTGGCCGAGCAGCAGCGTCGACTGCGGGTTGACGTTGACGAACACCTGTTCGATCGCGGCCTGGTCGGGCGCGTGTTCGCGCACGAGCGTCGACACGCCCTGGAAGATCGTGCCGAGCCGCGTGGCGAGGTCGGCGGTTGGCGTGCGGATCACGCCGCTCGCGACATACGCGAGCCGATGGCCGCTGACGTCGATCACGCCGAAGCCGGTGACGCGCAGGCCGGGGTCGATGCCGAGAATTCGCATGAGTGAGGAGAAAGACGGGATGCAGCGATACTACAACGAACGGTGCGCGGCGCCGGCCGCACGACAGCGTGCATCGGCGCCGCGCAATAAAAAACCCGGCGCGCAGGCTGCCGCCGGGTTCTCGAGCCGCGGCCGCACGGGCCGCGAGCGATCAGTGACGGAAGTGACGCACGCCCGTCAGCACCATCGCGATGCCGTGTTCGTCGGCCGCCGCGATCACTTCGTCGTCGCGCATCGAGCCGCCCGGCTGGATCACGCAGGTCGCGCCCGCGGCCACGACCACGTCGAGACCGTCGCGGAACGGGAAGAACGCATCCGACGCGACGGCCGAGCCGGCCAGCGTGAGGCCCGCGTTCTGCGCCTTGATGCTCGCGATGCGCGCGGAGTCGACGCGGCTCATCTGGCCTGCACCGACGCCCAGCGTCATGCCGTTGCCGCAGAACACGATCGCGTTCGACTTCACGTACTTCGCGACGCGCCATGCGAACAGCAGGTCGTCCATTTCCTTCGCGCTCGGCTGGCGCTTCGTGACGACGCGCAGCTCGCTCGGCTGCACGTTCCGCGAATCGAGCGACTGCACGAGCAGGCCGCCGCCCACGCGCTTCAGGTCGAATGCGTTGTGGCCGTCGCCGAGTGCGATCTCGAGCAGGCGCACGTTCTGCTTCGCGGCGAATACCTGCTGCGCGGCGGCCGAGAACGACGGCGCGATCAGCACTTCGACGAACTGCTTCGCGACGGCTTGCGCGGCTGCCTCGTCGACTTCGCGGTTGAACGCGATGATGCCGCCGAACGCCGACGTCGGGTCGGTCTGGAACGCCTTCGCGTATGCGTCGGCCGGGTCGTTGCCGACCGCGACGCCGCACGGGTTCGCATGCTTGATGATCACGCACGCCGGTGCGTCGAACGTCTTCACGCATTCCCACGCCGCGTCGGAATCGGCGATGTTGTTGTACGACAGTTCCTTGCCCTGCAGCTGGCGGTAGTTCGCGAGCGCGCCGGCCGGCGCGGCCAGGTCGCGGTAGAACGCAGCGCTCTGGTGCGGGTTCTCGCCGTAGCGCAGGTCCTGCACCTTGTCGAACGCCAGGTTCAGCGTGGCCGGATACGTGCTGCGCGAGGCGTGCTGCAGCTCGTCGGTCAGGCTCGTCAGGTAGTTCGTGATCGCGCCGTCGTATTGCGCGGTGTGCGCGAACACCTTCGTCGCGAGGCGGAAGTTGGTCGCGTAGCCGATCGCGTTGCCGTTCGCCTTCATTTCATCGAGCACGACCGCGTAGTCGGCCGGATCGACGACGACGGTCACGTCGCGATGGTTCTTCGCGGCCGAGCGCAGCATCGTCGGGCCGCCGATGTCGATGTTCTCGATCGCGTCGGCGAGCGTGCAGTCGTCCTTCGCGATCGTCGCGACGAACGGATACAGGTTCACGACCAGCAGGTCGATCGTCGGGATGCCGTGCTGTTCGAGCGCCTGCATGTGCTCGGGCAGATCGCGGCGCGCCAGGATGCCGCCGTGCACCTTCGGGTGCAGCGTCTTCACGCGCCCATCGAGCATCTCCGGGAAGCCCGTGTAATCGGCCACTTCGGTCACGGGCAGGCCGGCGTCGGCGAGAAGTTTCGCGGTGCCGCCGGTCGACAGCAGCTTGACGCCGAGGTCGGACAGCGACTTCGCGAAGTCGACGATGCCGGTCTTGTCGGAAACGGAAATGAGCGCTTGCTTGATCATGATGGAACCACCAATAGCCAGGGAAACGGGGACGGGACGGCCGGCTACAGCAGGCCGTGCTGCTGCAGCTTCTTGCGCAGCGTATTGCGATTGATGCCGAGATACTCCGCGGCGAGCGACTGGTTGCCGCCGGCCTGTACGAGCACGACCTCGAGCATCGGCTTTTCGACGCAGGACATCACCATTTCATAGACGTCGTGCGGATTGGAGCCGTCTAGATCCCGGAAATACACGTCCAGGCTCTCGCGGACACATTGTTCGATGTTGTGCTTGCTCATGCTGCTAACTGGTTATGGTCGTCCGACTCGCGCTGGCCGTTTTCGGGTTCGTCGTCGACGTACACGAGGCGGTCCGACAGCGCCTCTTGCGCGTCGAAGAATGCGTTGACGGCGGCGAGCTGCTCGCGGGTGGAATCGAGCGTGTTCATCCTGTGCCGGAACCCGTTGGCACCGGAAAGGCCGCGAGTGTACCAGCCGATGTGCTTGCGCGCAGTACGGACTCCGGTGAATTCGCCATAGAACGCGTAGTGATCTTCCAGGTGCTCGTTCATCACCTGCCGGATCTCGTCGATGCGCGGCGGCGGCAGCAGCTCGCCGGTTTGCAGGAAATGATCGATTTCGCGGAACAACCACGGACGGCCTTGCGCGGCGCGACCGATCATCAGCGCGTCGGCGCCGGTGGCGTCGAGCACGGCCTTCGCTTTTGCCGGCGACGCGATGTCGCCGTTCGCGACGACCGGGATGCCGACGGCCGCCTTCACGGCCGCGATGGTTTCATACTCGGCGTCGCCGTGGTACAGGTCGGCGCGCGTGCGGCCGTGCACGGTCAGCATCGAGATGCCCGCGGCTTCGGCGAGGCGGGCGACGGTGACCGCGTTCTTGTGTTCGCGATCCCAGCCGGTGCGGATCTTCAGCGTGACGGGCACCGCATCCGGCCCCGTGCCGACCGCCGCGACGACGGCCTCGACGATGCGCTGCACGAGCGGCTCGTTCTGCAGCAGCGCCGAGCCGGCCGCGACGTTGCAGACCTTCTTCGCCGGGCAGCCCATGTTGATGTCGATGATCTGCGCGCCGTTGTCGACGTTGTAGCGGGCCGCTTCGGCCATCATTGCCGGATCGGCGCCGGCGATCTGCACTGCGATCGGCTCGACTTCGCCCTCGTGGTTGGCGCGCCGCATCGTCTTCGCGCTCTTCCACAGCTGCGCATTCGACGCGACCATTTCGGACACCGCGTAGCCGGCGCCGAGCCGCTTGCACAGCTGGCGGAACGGACGATCGGTGACGCCGGCCATCGGGGCGACGAACAGGTTGTTGCGCAGAACGTGAGAGCCGATAACGGGCATCGCAATGGCACCGCCCGCGAGCGCCGGGACGTCGCGGGCCAAAAAGGGCGGAGGGAAAACGCGCATTTTACCGTATTCCCATGCCCCGCCGATTTGACCCGGTTTGACCGGGTTCGACCGATCATGTCGAACGCGCCGAACGCGCCGAATGCGCCGAATGCGCCGAATGCGCCGAATGCGCCGAACGCACCGAACGCACCGAACGCACCGAACGCACCGAACGCGCCGAACGCGCCGAACGAGCCGAACGAGCCGAACGAGCCGAAGGCGCCGAACGCATCGAACGCACCGAACGCACCGAACGCACCGAACGCACCGAACGCACCGAACGCACCGAACGCACCGAACGCACCGAACGCACCGAATGCGCCGAATGCGCCGAATGCGCCGAATGCACCGAACCCGCCGCCCGCTCAGCTGCGCTGGCCGAACATCATCTGGCGCGCGATCGCCTTCTTCAGCGGCGGCACGAATTCGAGCGCGGTGAGCGCCGCGCCGCGCAGCAGCGGCAGCGGCCCGGCATCGACGGTGAACAGGCGCGCGAGCGTGTCGGTCGCGCCGATCGTGAAGCGCCGGTCGAGTGCGCGCCGCGCGTTGAAGGCGGCGAGCGCCGTCGGTTCGAAGCCCTGCGCCGACACCGCGTCGACGAGCGTGTGTGCATCGCGCAGGCCGAGGTTCAAGCCTTGGCCGGCCACCGGATGCAGCGTCTGCGCGGCGTTGCCGACAATCGCGACGCGGCCGTTGACGAGCGTTTGCGCCGCGGCCAGCCCGAGCGGGAACGATGCGCGCGCGGCGATCGCGACGAAGCGGCCCATGCGCTCGCCGAACGCGCTGCCGAGCTCGTGCAGGAACGCATCGTCGGGCAGCGCGACGCGGCGCGCCGCCTCGTCGGGCGCGCAGCACCAGACGAGCGCATAGTCGGCCTGGCGCGGGCCGCCGAGCGGCAGCAGCGCGAGCGGCCCTTCGTGCGTGAAGCGCTCCCACGCGACGTTCGGGCGCGGCGAGGACACGGTGACCGTGCCGACGATCGCGGTCTGCCCGTAGTCGCGCCGATGCTTGTCGGCATCGGCCTGCCGCTCGTGGAACAAGCCGCCTTCGGCGTTGATGACGATCCGGGCGCGCAGCGTGCGCTCGCCGTGCGGGCCGTCGAGCGTCAGCGTGACGCCGTCGGCGTCCTGCTGCGGCGCGCGTGCGGTGGTCGACGTGAGCCAGTCGACGCGCGTGCCGTGCACGGCCTGCGCGAGCGTCTGCACGATCGAACCGTAGCGCACCACGTAACCGAGCGCGGCGACGTCGTGCTCGTCGCGGTCGATCAGCGTGCGGCCGAAATGACCGCGCTGCGATACATGGATGTGTTCGATCGGCGTCGCATCGGCCGGCCAGCCGAGCGTGTCGAGCAGCACGCGGCTGCCGTGCGACACGGCGATCGCGCGCGGATCGTTCGCGCTCGCAGCGGGCTCGCGCGCGTCGATCAGTGCGATCGACGCGTGCTGCGTGGCGCTGCGTCGGGCGAGCCAGCCGGCCAGCGCAAGCCCGACTGGGCCCGCGCCGACGATGGCAAGGTCATATTCCGGCGTGGCCGGGGAGGAAGCGGTCGTCATCGGTGTTCGTGAAACGGGGTAACTGGGAACGGCGTATCAATGGCAGATCAACGGCGAGGCAACGGCGAAGCGAGGGCGACGCGACTGTGAAGCAACAACGAAGCAACAACGAAGCAACAACGAAGCAACAACGAAGCAACAACGAAGCAACGACGAGCCCCGCGCCTGCACGCTCACCCACCGTGCGCCGCGCCCGCGCGCATCAGCGCCTCGATGTCGGCGGCCGCGACCGGCACGTCGCGCGTGATCAGCTCGCAGCCGTGCTCGCGCACGATCGCGTCGTCCTCGATGCGGATGCCGATGTTCCAGTATTCGGGCGGCACGTCGTCGGCGGCGCGCACGTACAGGCCGGGTTCGACGGTGAGCGTCATGCCGGCCGCGAGCGTGCGCCACGGCAGCGCGCCGTTGGCGTCGCGCGCGGCGAGGCGCTCGCGGTAGTCGCCGCAATCATGTACGTCCATGCCGAGCCAGTGGCCGGTGCGGTGCATGTAGAAGCGCGCATACGCGCGCTCGGCGATCACGTCGTCGACGCTCGAAAAGCGCGTCTTCGCGATGATCCCCGTGTCGAGCAGCCCTTGCGCGAGCACGCGCACGGCCGCGTCGTGCGGCGCCTCGAACGGCACGCCGGCGCGCGTCGCGTCGATCGCCGCCTGCTGGGCGGCCAGCACGATGTCGTACAGCGTGCGCTGCGCGGGCGAGAAGCGGCCGTTCGCCGGGAACGTGCGGGTGATGTCCGACGCGTAGCCGTCGAGCTCGCAGGCGGCGTCGATCAGGATCAGGTCGCCGTCGCGCGCGGCCGCGTTGCCGGCCGGATAGTGAAGCACGCACGCGTTCGCGCCGGCCGCGACGATCGACCCGTACGCTGGCGCCTGCGCGCCGTGCTTGCGGAACGTGTACAGCAGCTCGGCCTCGAGTTCGTATTCGCGGATGCCGGGGCGGCACGCCTGCATCGCGCGGCAATGTGCGAGCGCCGAGATGTGCGCGGCGCGCGTCATGATCGCCAGCTCGTGTTCGTCCTTCACGAGCCGCATGTCGTCGAGCAGCGGCGTGAGGTCGCGCAGCGCATCGGGCGCGGCGACGCCCGCGCGCGCCTGCGCGCGCACCGCCTCGAGCCAGCCGGCGAGCTGGCGCTCGAACTGCGTCGACGCGCCGAAGCGGTAGTGCACGGTGCCCGCGTCGGCGAGCAGGCGCGGCATTTCGGCGTCGATCACGTCGACCGCATGAGCCGCATCGAAGCCGAACGCGTCGCGCGCGGCGTCGGGCCCGTAATGGAAGCCTTCCCAGGTTTCGCGGTCGGCGTTCTTCGCGCGGCAGAACAGGATGGATTGCGGGCTGCCCTGCGGGCCGGCCGCGTTCAGCACGAGCACGGCATCCGGCTCGGTGAAGCCCGTCAGGTAGTAGAAGTAGCTGTCGTGCCGGTACGGGTAGGCCGTATCGCGGTTGCGCAGCATTTCGGGCGCGGTGGGGACGATGGCGACGCCGCCGCCGGCGGCGCGCAGTGCGGCAAGCACGCGTTCGCGGCGCTGGCGGTAGACGTCGACGGCGATGGCGGTATCGAGGGGCGCATTCATTCGTGCGATTGTAGCGCCGCCGGACGCGGCGCGTGAGACAGGAGTCGGCGGCGCGCCGGCGTCGGCTGTTGCAAACCATCCACAGGCAGGACGGCCGATTTTCTACCCCGTCGCACCGGCCGGTTATGATCGGCGACAACGTATACTCTCGGCGGTTCCCTTAAAAAGGCAGATGATGAAATTAATCGGTTCGCTCAGCAGCCCGTACGTCCGAAAGGCGCGGATCGTGCTCGCTGAAAAGAAGATCGACTACAAGCTGGAGCTCGAGAACGTGTGGGCGCCGGAGACGAACATTCAGGCATCGAATCCGCTCGGCAAGGTCCCGTGTCTCGTGATGGAAGATGGTGCGGCGGTGTTCGATTCGCGCGTGATTTGCGAATACGTCGACACGCTGTCGCCGGTCGGCAAGCTGATTCCGCCGTCCGGGCGCGAGCGCGTCGAAGTGCGCTGCTGGGAAGCGCTCGGTGACGGCGTGCTCGACGCGTCGGTGGCGATCCGTCTCGAGCACACGCTGCGCGAGGAAGGGCAGCGCAGCGCGAGCTGGATCGCACGCCAGCAGCGCAAGATCGACGACGGTCTGGTCGCGATGTCGCAGGGCCTCGGCGGCAAGACCTGGTGCGTCGGCAATCACTACACGCTCGCCGACATCGCGCTCGGCTGCACGCTCGGCTACCTGGACTTCCGGATGCCCGAGCTGAACTGGCGCGACCGTCATCCGAACCTCGACAAGCATTTCGCGAAGCTGTCGCAGCGGCAGACGTTCGTCGACACGCTGCCGCAGGGCTGAGCGACCACGCGCCGCGGATTGAGCAGACAAAAGAAAAGCGCCGCTCGGGCGCTTTTCTTTTTTGCGGATGCGGCGACCGATCGATCAACCGATCAACCGATCAACCGATCAACCGATCAACCGATCAACCACCGCGCCGCGCTGACGTCATTCGATCGACGCGTACGCATTCTCGCCGAGCACGAACGAATCGCTGCGCGCGATCGGCCACCACTTGTCGTACAGCGTATAGCCGCAGGTCCGGCCCTCGAGCAGCGCGCCCGGCTTCAGATACTTCAGCAGCTGCGACATCAGCCGGACCTCGTGCGGCGCGACGCGCTGCACGATGTGATGCGCGCGCAGCTCGGACGGATGCCCGAGGCCGGCCGCCTGCACGAGCTCCTGCAGCGCATGCAGCGTGTTGCGATGGAAGTTGTACACGCGTTCGGCCTTGTCGGGCACGACGAGCGCGCGCTGGCGCACCGGGTCCTGGGTGGCGACGCCGGTCGGGCAGCGGTCGGTGTGGCAGTGCTGCGCCTGGATGCAGCCCACCGCGAACATGAAGCCGCGCGCCGAATTCACCCAGTCCGCGCCGATCGCGAGCGTGCGCGCGATGTCGAACGCGCTGATGATCTTGCCGCTCGCGCCGATCTTCACGCGGTCGCGCACGCCGATCCCGACGAGCGTGTTGTGCACCATCAGCAAGCCTTCCTGCAGCGGCACGCCGACGTGGTCGGTGAATTCGAGCGGCGCCGCGCCGGTGCCGCCCTCCGCACCGTCGACGACGATGAAGTCCGGCACGATGCCGGTCTCGATCATCGCCTTCGCGATCCCGAAGAACTCCCACGGATGGCCGATGCACAGCTTGAAGCCGGTCGGCTTGCCGCCGGACAGCGTGCGCAGCCGCTCGACGAATTCGAGCAGCCCGCGCGGCGTCGAAAACTCGGAATGCGTCGCGGGCGAGATGCAGTCCTTGCCCATCGGCACGCCGCGCGTCTCGGCGATTTCCGGCGTGATCTTCGCGGCCGGCAGCACGCCGCCGTGGCCGGGCTTCGCGCCCTGCGACAGCTTGATCTCGATCATCTTGACCTGCGGGTCGGCCGCCTGCTTCGCGAACTTGTCCGGGTTGAACGTGCCGTCGTCGTTGCGGCAGCCGAAGTAGCCGGAGGCGATCTCCCAGATGACGTCGCCGCCGTGCTCGCGGTGATACTTCGACAACGAGCCTTCGCCGGTGTCGTGCGCGAAGCCGCCTTTCTTCGCGCCGAGGTTCAGCGCGCGGATCGCATTCGCGGACAACGACCCGAAGCTCATCGCCGAGACGTTGAGGACCGAGATGTCGTACGGCTGCGCGCGGTTCGCGCCGACGCGCACGCGGAAGTCGTGGTTCGGCAGCCGGGTCGGTGCGAGCGAGTGGCTGATCCATTCGTGCGCGACCGACTTCACGTTCAGCTCGGTGCCGTACGGGCGGTTGTCGGCGACGTTCTTCGCGCGCTGGTAGACGAGGCTGCGCTGCGCGCGCGAGAACGGCTTCTCGTCGGTGTCGTCCTCGACGAAGTACTGGCGGATTTCGGGGCGGATGAACTCGAACAGGAAGCGGAAATGGCCCCACAGCGGATAGTTGCGCAGGATCGCGTGGCGGTCCTGGTTCAGGTCGTACAGGCCGAGGGCGACGAGGGCGACGGGGACAATGATCCACAGCCAGGACAGCGCATGGATCGACGCGAGTGCGGCTGCGGCGGCGAGCAACAGCACGGCACCCCACATCGCGAGGTAACGTCTGGAAAGCATGGGGGAACTCCGTGAAAGTAGGCCGCCATGCGTACGCTGCGACGGCGGCGCGCCGGCCTCGGTGCAATCGTGTTGCGCCGGGCGCGGCGTGCCGCAAGTCTAAACCGAATGGGTGTCAGCGTGCTTCGACGAGTGCCGCTGCGGGGGCCGCAGCAGCAGCATCGCGGCCGCTGGCCGCGTGCTCGATGATGCCGCCGCCCAGGCAGATCTCGCCGTCGTACAGCACGGCCGACTGGCCGGGCGTGACGGCCCATTGCGCGTCGTCGAACGCGAGCGTGAAGCGCGCCTCGCCGGCCGGCCCGGCTGCGGCCGCGCCGAACCGGCATGCCGCGTCGGCCTGCCGGTAGCGGGTCTTCGCGCCGCACGCGAAGCCGTCGGCCGGCGGCTCGCCGGCGACCCAGCTGACGTTGCCCGCGACGAGCTCGTGCGACAGCAGCCACGGATGGTCGTGGCCCTGCACGACGTACAGCGTGTTCGACGGGATGTCCTTCGCGGCGACGAACCACGGCTCGCCGCTGCCGTCCTTGCTGCCGCCGAGCCCGATGCCCTTGCGCTGGCCGAACGTGTAGAACGCGAGGCCGATGTGCTCGCCGACGCGCTTGCCGTCGGGCGTCTTCATCGGGCCGGGCTTGGTCGGCAGATAACGGTTCAGGAAGTCGCGGAACGGCCGTTCGCCGATGAAGCAGATGCCGGTCGAATCCTTCTTCTTCGCGTTCGGCAGGCCGATCTGCGCGGCGATCTCGCGCACCTTCGTCTTCGGCATCTCGCCGAGCGGGAACATCGTCTTCGACAGTTGCGCCTGGTTCAGCCGGTGCAGGAAGTACGACTGATCCTTCGTGTGATCGAACGCCTTCAGCAGCTCGAAGCGGCCGTCGCGCTCGCGCACGCGCGCGTAGTGGCCGGTCGCGATCATCTCGGCGTCGAGCGACATCGCGTGATCGAGGAACGCCTTGAACTTGATCTCGGCGTTGCACAGCACGTCCGGATTCGGCGTGCGGCCGGCCGAGTACTCGCGCAGGAATTCGGCGAACACGCGGTCCTTGTATTCGGCCGCGAAGTTCACGGCTTCGACGTCGATGCCGATCAGATCGGCCACCGACACGACGTCGATCCAGTCCTGGCGCGTCGAGCAGTATTCGCCGTCGTCGTCGTCTTCCCAGTTCTTCATGAACAGGCCGACCACGTCGTATCCCTGTTCCTTCAGCAGCCACGCGGTCACCGACGAATCGACGCCGCCCGACATGCCCACCACTACACGGCGCTTGCTCATTTGTTCACCGCCTGACGGTCGAATGCTTGCGGCCGCGGCGCGACCGAATGCGTATGCACGAAATCGAGCGGGATGCGCCGCCCGGCGAGATAGTCGTCGACGCAGCGCATCACCGCCGGCGAGCGGTGACGCTCGCTGCACGCGCGCAGTTCGTCGGCGCTCAGCCACAGCGTGCGGACGATGCCGTCGTCGAGCGCGTGACCGGGCAGCGGTTCGCCCGCGGTGCCGCAGAACGTGAAGCGCAGATAGGTCGCGCCCGCGCTGCCGGGGCGCTCGTAGTGCGCGAGGTAGACGCCGACGAGCGCCGTGGGGACGAACGGATGCGCGGTTTCTTCGAGCGTCTCGCGGATCACGGCGTCGGCGAGCGTTTCGCCGGCCTCCAGGTGGCCGGCCGGCTGGTTGATGCGCAGGCCCGTCGAGGTTTCTTCCTCGATCACGAGGAAGCGGCCGTCGCGCTCGACGAGCGCCGCGACGGTCACATGCGGGGTCCAGATTTCGGGTTTCATGGTTCGGCATTTTACCGGTTGCGACCGGCGGGTGCCGGGCGGTCGGGTGATCTATCCGACCCTTTTGGACCCGAAACGTCGCCGCGTCGCCAAGTCACCCCGGCCGTCACGCCGCGACGATCGTCGCGACGCACGCTGCGATCGCGTCGCGCACCCGCACGATGGCCGGGTCGCGTTGCGCGCTCGTGCGCCAGCCGATCTCGACCGGATAGTGCGGCAGCTCGACCGGGCACGCGAGCGCGCGCAGCGACGTCGCGCGCGCGATCGCGCGGGCCGCGTGCGCCGGAATCGTGGCGACCGCGTCGGAGCCCGCGAGCAGGTACGGCAGCGCGGCGAAGTGCGTCGTCGACGCGGCGACGCGCCGCTTGTGGCCGAGCGCCGCCAGCGCCTCGTCGACGATCCCGATCACGCCGCCCGACGACACCAGCACGTGATCGCGCCGCAGAAACTCCGCGAGCGACAGCGTGCGCGGCGCGCGAGCGCTGCCCGCCGGATCGATCACACATGCGTAGCCGCCGGTCGCGACCGCGCGCCGGCTGAGCCCGTGCGCGGAAAACCCGCCCGACGTGATCGCGAGATCGACGCCGTGCCGCAGCAGCGCGTCGCCGGCGATCCCGCTGTGCGTCTGCCGGAAGATCAGGCGGATGCCCGCGGCGTCGCGCGCGACCGCGTCGATCAGCGCGCGGCCGAGCGCGATCTCGAAGTCGTCCGACAGCCCGACCGAAATCGTTCGGCCGATTCGCTCGCCCGCGTCGGCGGCGATCGCGAGGCTCGCGCGGCAGCGGTCGAGCGCGTCCGACAGGATCGGCTTCAATTCGTCCGCGCGCGGCGTCGGCGCGAGCCCGCGGCCGGTGCGCACGAACAGCGGATCGGCGTAGATCACGCGCAGCCGCGCCAGCGCCGCGCTGGCCGCCGACTGCGTGAGACCGAGCCGCAACGCCGCGCGGCTCGCGCCACCTTCCTCGTACAGCGCCTCGAAGACCTTCAGCAGGTTCAGGTCGAGCCCGGCGATATCATCCGCATTCATGTCAGTTATCGTGCTATCGATTTGATCGATGACATGATATCGGCAAAGATGGCGTCTTCCATTCGATCCCTTTCCATCCCGTTCGACACCTTCACCGGAGACGCCTTCATGTCCACCTCAGTCATCGCCGCGCTGCAGATCGGCGCATCGCCGGCCGGCACGCGCGCCACGCTCGACGCGATCCTCGCTTACGAAACCGCGATCCGCGACAGCGGCGCATCGCTCGTGGTGTTGCCCGAGGCGGTGCTCGGCGGCTATCCGAAAGGCGAGACGTTCGGCACGCGGCTCGGCTACCGGCTGCCCGAGGGCCGCGAGGCGTACGCGCGCTATGCGGCGCAGGCGATCGACGTGCCGGGACCGGAAACCGACGAACTGGCCGCGCTGTCGCAGCGCACGGGCGCGAGCCTCGTGATCGGCGTGATCGAGCGCGGCGGCAGCACGCTGTATTGCACCGCGCTGTTCTTCGATCCGCGCGACGGGCTCGTCGCGAAGCACCGCAAGCTGATGCCGACCGGCACCGAGCGGCTGATCTGGGGGCAGGGCGACGGCTCGACGCTGCCGGTGGTCGACACGGCCGCGGGCCGCGCGGGCGCCGCGATCTGCTGGGAGAACCACATGCCGCTGCTGCGCTGCGCGATGTATGCGAAAGGCGTGCAGATCTGGTGCGCGCCGACCGTCGACGAGCGCGATCTGTGGCAAAGCTCGATGCGCCACATCGCGCACGAAGGCCGTTGCTTCGTCGTGAGCGCGTGCCAGGTGCAGCCGTCGCCGCGCGCGCTGGGCATCGACGTGCCGGGCTGGGACCCGGAGCGGCCGCTGATCCGCGGCGGCAGCGTGATCGTCGGGCCGCTCGGCGATCTGCTGACCGAGCCGCTGATCGGCGAGCCCGGCCTCGTGACGGCGCGCATCGATACCGACGAGCTGGTCCGCGCGCGTTACGACTTCGACGTGGTCGGGCACTACGCGCGCGCCGACGTGTTTTCGCTGCACGTCGACGAGCGCCCGAAGCGGCCGGTCGTATTCAACGGCTGACGGCGGGATGCGAAGCGCCGCTCCGCCGGCGCACGGAGCTCGCCGCGCGGCCGCGCTTCAAGGCCGGGCGGTGGGCGCGATGTGCGAACGCGGCGCCCGTCCCGGCCGACGCAGCCGGCGGCGCAGTGAACCTGGCGGGTCGCGATCGCGATGGTGGTTGCGCGCGGCGCGCTTCGTGCGCGCGCCGCGCGCGTCAGCACCTCGGCGCCTGCGCGATCCGCATGTAGTCGGCGATGCGCCGGCCTTCCATGTCGGGAAACTGCTCGTGCAGCGTGATGTCGCCCATCCGCGCGATGTCGAACGTGCGGAAATCGTCGCGCAGCTCGCACCACGCGCCGATCGTCCAGCGTCCGCCCCAGTACACGAGCCCGAGCGGCCACACGCGGCGCTTCGTGTGCGCGCCCAACCGGTCGCGGTAGTCGAAGCTGACGATGTGGCGCGTATCGACGGCCTGATGGATCGCATCGACCTTCGCGCAGAACGTCTCGTCGATGTGGAACGACGGCGCGAACACCGGCAGGCGATCGAGCGCCGTGCGCTTGTCGGCGGGCATCGCCGACGCGATCTTCGCGAGCGCCGAGCGCGCGCCGCCGGCGAAGCGGGCGCCGCCCCAGGTTTCCAGCATCCGCGCGCCGACCGCGAGCGCCGCGAGCTCCTCGGCGGTGAACGTGAGCGGCGGCAGGCTCGCGCTGCGGTTCAGCCGGTAGCCGATGCCCGCTTCGCCTTCGATCGGCACGCCCGACAGCTGCAGGTCGCGCACGTCGCGATAAACCGTGCGCGGCGACACCGACAACCAGTCGGCGAGCTGCTGCGCGGTCGTCAGGCGGCGCCCGCGCAGCAGCTCGGCGATCTGGAAAAGGCGGTCGGCACGGCGCGTCATCGCGGCACCTCGACTCCTGCGGTGAGGGGATTGCCGCGATGATAGCGCCGCGCCGGCCCGCTCGCGGCTGCGCTCAGTGGCATTTCGGCGCGTGCAGGCCGACGCGGTTGCCCTCGGTATCGATCAGGTAGCCGATGTAGCCGTAGTTGTTCGGCAGCTCGACCACCGAGCCCTGCACGACGCCGCCCGCGCGCTTCGCACGCTCGAGCGCTGCGACGACCGATTCGCCGGCGTTCAGGTACACGAGCACGCCGTTCGCGCTCGGCTTCATCTGCTGCGGATCGAACACGATGCTGCCGCCCGTGTTCGACGCCTCGTGATCGAACACGGCCATCGGCACGCCGCCGATCACGTCGCGATGCAGCGTCGTCTGCAGCACGGTTTCGTAGAAGCGGATCGCCCGGTCGAAATCGAGCGACGGGATGTCGAACCATGCGATGGCACGGTCGAGGGTTGCGGGTGCGTTTGCGTTTGCAGTCGCGGACGTCATGACGAGCTCCTTGTTGTTCGGATTCTTGATGGAAACCAGCCTTGCATTGCGCCGGGATTGCAGTGTGAACGCGGGCTCCTGACAGCGTGCTGTCAGTAGTGATGGCGGTACTGACAACGCACCGCGCGCCGGTGTGGAAAGCGCCTGCCCGTTCGCGCTTCGCGCGTCGCGCGGCGGCAGCCGGCGCGCAGCGCAGCGCCGAAGCGGACGGTGGGGTGGAAGGTACGGCAGACGAAGCGGCGCACGCATCGGCGCCGCAAGTAACAACGCCCGGCGAATGCCGGGCGTCGGGGACTGGCTGTCAGCAGCCGGCCGCAGCGGCCGGTGCGCGGGAGCGGCGCGTCACGCGTCGCCTTCCGCAGCGGCCGGGCGCGCCTTGACGCTGCCGGCGATCAGGTCGAAGCGGAACAGCCGGCATTCGAGCGCGCCGTTGAACAGCGGCGTCTTCGCCGATTCGCGCAGGCGCAGCTGGCCCGGCAGCGAGCGGTCGGAGCTCAGCAGGAACGCTTGCCAGCCGGTGAAGCGCTGCTTCAGCGCATCGCCGAGCGCGTTGAAGAACTCGCTGTCGGGCGCGTCGGTGTGCGTGCGGCGGAACGCGTCGTCGTTGCCGCGGTTGCGGCCCGTCTCGCGCACCTCGCCGCGCGCGCTGCGGCCGCGCACCTCGATCCGCTCGCCGTACGGCGGGTTCGCGAGGATGATGCCGGGGCCGTCGCACGGCGGCGTCATCGCGCGGGCGTCGATCTGCTTCAGCCATACCGACGGCACGCCGGCGCGTTCGAGGTTCGCGCGCGCCTTGTCGAGCATGTCGCCCGAGATGTCGCTGCCGTACACGCCGAGCGGATCGCGCTTGCTGCGCGCGGCGCGCTTCGCGTCGAGCGCGGGGACTTTCAGGCCCTGCCATGCGGTGATGTCGTACTGCTTGAGCTTTTCGAAGCCGAAGCGGCGCTCGACGCCCGGTGCGACGCCCAGCGCGATCTGCGCGGCTTCCGCGAGGAACGTGCCGCTGCCGCACATCGGGTCGTACAGCGGCGTGCCGGGCGTCCAGCCGGTCAGACGCAGGATGCCGGCCGCGAGGTTCTCGCGCAGCGGCGCCGCGCCCTTGTCGAGCCGCCAGCCGCGCTTGAACAGCGGCTCGCCCGACGTGTCGAGATACAGCGTGCATTCGCCGGCCGTGAGGAAGGCGAACACGCGTACGTCCGGCGCGCCGGTGTCGATGCTCGGGCGTGAGCCGGTCTTCTCGCGCATCCGGTCGCAGATTGCGTCCTTCACGCGCAGCGTCGCGAATTCGAGGCTCTTCAGCGGCGACTTGATCGCGGTGATGTCGACGCGCAGCGTCTGCGTCGACGCGAACCAGCGCTCCCACGGCTGCTCGAGCGCGAGCGCGTAGACGTCCTGCTCGTTGCGGTACGCGCGGTGCGCGATCTTCAGCAGGATCCGGCTCGCGATGCGCGAGTGCAGGTTCGCGGCCATCCCGGCGGCCCAGCCGCCGCGGAAGTGCACGCCGCCCGGCACCTGCGCGCCCGCGGTGAACGGCGCGCCGTTCAGGTGGCGGCCGGCGATCTCGGCCAGCTCGGCGGCGAGCGCCGCTTCGAGGCCGCGCGGGCAGGGAGCGAAGAATTCGTACAGGGTAGGCGAGGACATGAGGCGGGTGAGGACGTGCAAAAGTCCACCATTGTACGCGGCGCGGGCGGCCTCAGCCGGCGCCGCGTCCGTTTTGGCGTCCGTTTCGGCGTGCGGCCCGCGCGCGGCCGGTGCGCGCGCGCCGGCCGACCGGACGTCGCGGCGGGCCGGGCGGCCCCGCCGCGCGTGCGCCGCCGGCCCGTCGAACCGTCAGTGCGAGCCCGGCTGGCCCGCGCGAGCGGCCGGTGCGCCGGCCGGCCAGAACAGCGCCGACGGCTTCGCCAGCACCGTGCGCACGATCGCGCCGACCAGCGCGCGCACCTTGGTGCGGCGCAGGCTGCGCGAGCGCACGGCCATCGTGAACGCGAGCACGAAGCTCACCAGTACGTTGAGGATCGCCATGCTCAGCACGCCGGCGCAGGCCCACCAGAGTTCGGGCGTGCGCAGCGCGTCCTGGCCGAGCACGCCAATCGCGACGCCGATCGCGCCGGCCGACAGCGTCACGTGGCGCACCTCGAACGGGAACAGGAACACGGTGACGATCGCCGGGACCAGGCCGAGCATCAGCCCGAGCCCGACGTTGGCGACCACGCCGGCGACGTTCGAGCGGCAGAAGTGCGCGAGCTTCGCGGCGCCCGCCGCGCCGAGCGTGAGCCGCAGGCGGCGGTTGTACGTGAGCGCGTCGCCGACGCGGTGCAGCACGAACCAGTTGTCGGCCCAGCCGGCGAGCAGGCTCGACGTCCACAGCAGCACGCCGGTCAGCGCCGCGTAGAACGGCGTCGGGCCGAGCAGCGAGAACGAATGCAGGGTCGCGTGCGCCTTGGCCGGCGAGATCACGTTGGCGTGCAGCAGGTTGCCCGCGAGCAGCTGCACGAGCAGGCAGACGGGGAACACGACGAGCACGTTGCCGGAGATCGCCGCGGCCTGCGTGCGGATCAGCGCGATCACCGACGCGACGAACGCCTTCACGCCTTCGTCGTGGCCGGTGTCGTCGAGTTCGCGCGCGAGCGTGGGCGCGGTCATCGCCGGCTGCTTGGTCGCGAGCGTGAAATGCAGGAAGTGCATCAGCATGAAGCTCGCCGCGTAGTTGACACCCGCGAGCAGCCCTTCGAGCATCGACTGCAGGTGCGAGCCGGTGATCGCGAACTTCACGCACACCGTCGCGACCGTCACGAGGCCGCCGCCCGCGGCCATCCGCAGCATCTTCAGGTATTCGGCGCGGCCGCGCGAGATGTAGTGCTCGCCGGTGTCCGCGTTGGTCTCGACGAGCTTGCGCGCGAACAGCGAGAAGTTGCTGCGCATCAGATGCGAGACGCTCTGGCTGTTCTGGTTCGCGTCGACCAGCTCGGCGGTGAGCCGTGCCATTCCGCGTAGGTCGTCCCGCGCCATCCATGCGTTGAGCAGCAGTTCCGCGCGCTGGATGCGCATGCGCATCCGCTCGACCTGGAACACGATGTCGACCGACACGCCGTTGCGGTACAGGTGCGCGAACACGTCGTCGACCGCGGTCCGGCATTCGTCGAGCAGCACGCGCAGATAGTTCACCTCGTGCAGCAGCTTGCTCGGATCGCCGCCGTCCTCGGCGGCCGCATGCGCGGTCTCGACCGCGAGCAGCGCGCGCGTGAGGCGGTAGAACGGCTGGCCTTCGAGCGGCTTGCGCGCATCGTCGTCGGACAGGCGGCTGCGCACCGTCTGCGACAGGCCGGTCGAGCTGATCTGGCAGGTCAGGTTGTGCAGCGCGGCCAGCAGGTCGCGCGAGAACGAGCCGGGCTCGTGGCGCTCGGCGTCGGTGACGTCGAACGTGAACAGTTCGGCGAAGCGGCCGAGCAGGTCGTCGGGCAGCGCGTCGATCCATTGCGCGTCCTCCGGCGTCGGGAACATCAGCGTGAACAGCGCCGACAGCTCGCGGCGGTTCGGCGCGGGCGGGATCAGCGACGAGTCGATCCGCTCGAACAGCGCGCCAAAGAAGCCGGAATGCACGGGCATCCCGGCGTCGCACAGCAGCGAGATGCCGTCGCATTCGCGCAGGATCCCGCGCAGGATGCGCGCGGCGTGCGACTTCCACGCGGGATTGCGGTCGAGCACGTGGAACAGGTAGCGCAGTCGCGCGTGGGCCGGATACGCGCGCGCGTCGGCGTCGCGCTCGGCCGGGGCGTCCTGGCCGGGCTGCATCGCGCCGTTGCGGCGCAGCCAGTGCGCGAGCTCGATCAGCCATTCGCTGCGTTCGGCGTACGACGCGTGCGCGTCGGCGTGCGCGAGCAGCGCATCGAGCTGGTGGCTGGCATTGCGCGACGCGCGCCACTTCTTGATCAGGGTCGTCAGGGAACGAAACATAAACGGAATAGCGAAAGCCCACGGG